>DASTUJ010000084.1 GCA_035759705.1 Actinomycetota bacterium
TGTTGGAGGATCCCGACGTGGTGATTCAGGGCAACCGGGTGCTTCACCTGCGCTATCGGGTGCGCCGGTGACCGATCCGAGCGGTTAGCTAAGCCTCAGCCGCCGCCGGCGCAGCAGCCGGGGGCTTCCAACCGCAGCACCGAAGATCCCGAATGAAAGGCGTTGCCAGGGCGACCCTACGCGCACAGAATCGTGAGTCCGGTTCAACCCGACGGAGGTGTGCGATGGCGGAGTATGAAGGAGCTGCGGCCGAAAAAATCACGGGTTCATCCACCGAGTCCATTCAGGACGCTGTTCGGAATGCTCTTAAGGAACACCCCAGGAGTACCAGTCACCGGCGTCTGACGTTGGAAAGGGTCGAGGTGGAGGAGGGGGGAATCAATCCTGCTATGGATGCAGTCTTCCACGTGACCCTGAATCCGCAGCCCTTGCCTCCGGGACCCGATACGGAGCTGAACCCGCAGCCCGAACCTCCGGGCTAGCTCAAGCTCCTCAGCTGGACTGAAGTGGAGCCCTCAGCCTGACTGAAGTAGAGAAGCGATCTCGAACACCAGGTCCAGCGACTGACGGGCGTTTAGCCGCGGGTCGCAGAGCGTCTGGTAGCTGTTGCGGTCCTGCAGGTGGTCCTCCAGGACCTCCTCCACGCCGCCCAGGCACTCGGTGACCGCATCGGGCGTCAGCTCCAGGTGTACGCCTCCGGGAACCGTGCCCTCCTGCTGGTGCACCGCGAAGAAGCCTTTGATTTCGGTGAGGATCTGGTCGAAACGGCGGGTTTTCACGCCCCCCAGGGTCGTGAAGGTGTTTCCGTGCATCGGGTCGCACACCCAGACCACCGGGATGCCGGACTTTTTGACCGCCTGGACCAGTGGAGGCAGCTTCTCCTCAACCAGGTCCGAGCCCAGGCGGGGGATGATCGTCAACCGGCCCGGATCACGGTTGACGTTCAGCCGTTCGCAGAGCTCGACCAGCTCGTCGGGCGTGGTGCCGGGTCCGACCTTGACGCCGATCGGGTTGTGGATGCCGGAGAGGAACTCGATGTGGGCGCCGTCGGGCTGGCGGGTGCGCTCGCCGGCCCACAACATGTGGGCGGAGCAGTCGTACCAGTCGCCGGTGAGGCTGTCCTGGCGGGTCAGCGCCTCCTCGAACCCGAGGATCAAAGCCTCGTGCGAGGTGTAGAAGTCGACCTGGTGAAGGTGCGAGTCGTTGCGGAGGTCGATGCCGCAGGCTTCCATGAACCTCAGCGCCATCGAGATCTGCCGGACGATCGCCTCGTACTGCTGGCCCTGCCGGCTGGAGGCGACGAACTCCTGGTTCCACACATGCATCTGGCCGATGTCGGCGAAGCCCCCCTTGGTGAAGGCGCGGATGAGGTTAAGCGTGGCCGACGCCTGGTGGTAGGCCCGGATCAGCCGGTTGGGGTCGGGCCGGCGGGACTCGGCGTCGAACTCAGGACCGTTGACCGAGTGGCCGCGGAACGAGGGCAAGGACAGCCCGTCGATCATCTCGTTGGGTGAGGACCGGGGCTTGGCGAACTGTCCGGCGATCCGGCCGACCTTGATCACCGGCAGGCCGCCGGCGTAGGTGAGCACGACCGCCATCTGGAGTATCACCTTCAGCTGGTCCCGGATCAGGTCGGGGGAGAAGGCGTTGAACGACTCGGCACAGTCCCCGGCTTGAAGCACGAACGCGTTGCCCTCGCCCGCCTGGGCGAGAGCCGTGGTAAGTGCCCGGGCCTCGCCGGCGAAGACGAGCGGCAGCATCCGCCGGATCTCGACCAGCGCCAGCTCCAGGTCGGCATCGGACCAGTCGGGCTGCTGGGCGGCGTCTTTATCGCGCCAGGAGGAGGGGGACCAGGTTGTTTGCATTGGCATATGTTCGCGTGATTCAGGCGTTCTTGCCGCTTTCAAGCGGATCGAAGTGCTATTTGGATTTTTCTGAACCGCCCCGGCCATCGTCTGCCACTCCGTCCGGCGGTCCCAGCTTCGGGTGCGGGTCCAGGCGGCTGAGGCCGTTCCACGCCAGGTTCACCAGGTGGGCGGCGACCTTGTCCTTGCTCGGCCGCTCGGCCTCCAGCCACCACTGGCCGACCAGAGCGACCATGCCCACCAGGGCGTGCGAGTACAGCACCGCCATCTTCGGGTCGAAGTCGAGGTTCTTGAACTCGTTGGCCACGATGTGCTCGACCTGGGAGGCGATGTCGCTCAGCAGGCTGGCGAAGTTGCCCGATGAGCTGGCGACGGGAGAATCCCGGACCAGGATGCGAAAGCCCTCGGGCTTGTCCTCGATGTAGGTGAGCAGCGCCACGGCGGCCTGCTCGAGCATCGCCCGGGGGTGGGTTGCGACCAGCGCGTTGGTGACCCGTTCCAGCAGCTGCTGCATCTCGCGGTCCACGACCACGGCGTAGAGCCCCTCTTTGCCGCCGAAGTGTTCGTAGACGACGGGCTTGGAGACCTTGGCGCGCTGGGCGATCTCCTCGATGGAGGTGGCTTCGAATCCCCGCTCGGCGAAAAGCTCCCGGCCTACGTTCAGAAGTTGTTCGCGCCGCTGGTGGCCGGTCATGCGAGCACGCGGCGCAGAGGCCGCAGTGCTCAATTGGCTGCCAAACGGCATCGGAAGCGCAAGTTAAGCGCGCTTGGCCGCCATCTGTTCCCGGGTGGGCTTCTTGACGTTGCGGGCGAGGCCGAGCATCTTCAGGCCCGAGATGAACCAGGCGCTGGGGTCGAAGTCGAACTTGCGGAGCCCGTGCTTGTAGGAGGTCGGGAAGGCGTGGTGCGTGTTGTGCCAGCCCTCACCGAAGCTCAGCAGCGCCATGGCCCAGTTGTTCGTCGACAGGTCCTTGCTCTTGAACGGGCGGGTTCCGTAGAAGTGGCAGATGGAGTTGATGCTCCAGGTTACGTGGTGCAGGAAGAAGATGCGTGCCAGGCCGCCCCAGACAAATGCGGTCAGGCCGCCCATCCAGCTGCGGGTGATGACCAGTCCGAGGACGCCGGGGAGCAGGAACGAGGTGAGTGCGATGGCGGGGAAGTTCTTGTCGACCTTGCGGATGGCCTTGTCGGCGACCAGGTCCGGGGCGAACTTTTTGATGTTGGTCTTCTCAGAGTCGAAGAACCAGCCGGTGTGGGCGTGCCACAGGCCGCTCAGGACTCCCTTTACGCCTGCGTGCTCGGTGAGGTGCGGGGAGTGGGGGTCGCCCGGCTTGTCGGCGTAGGCGTGGTGGCGGCGGTGGTCGGCAACCCAGCGGATGACCGGGCCCTGCAGCGCCATAGAGCCGGCGATCGCGAGGGCGACCTTGATCGGGCCGGTGGTCTCAAAGCTGCGGTGGGTCAACATCCGGTGGAATCCCACGGTGATGCCCATGCCCGTGATGACGTAGAAGACGAAGAAGAGGCCCAGGTCCAGTGCCGTGACGCCGCGGCCCCAGAGAAGCGGAATCCCGATGGCGGCGCCGATGAACGGCAGGACGGTGACCACAAGTGCGAGCCGGCGTTCGAGCTTCAGAGTGCGCTCGGAGGGGACTACCGTAATGCTCTTGTTGGTCGGTTTCGCTGCGGGGGGAGCAGCAACGGCTTGAGTCATGGGAGGAGATTTCCTTTCCGAGGGAGCCTACGCTTACGCATCCGTAACCTACGATACCGTAGGTCCGCACCAAAGATCAAACAGAAGTTGATCGACGGCGGCAAAAACCTGGACGTTTAGCTGTCTTCCCCGTTACCTGTTGCGACCGATCTTTCGTTAACTGAGGCGTAGGGCCAGTCCGGGGGGACGAAGGCATCACATGGCCGTTGGGGAACGGTCGGGAAGGAGCAACAAATGCTGACCGGAGCATTGCAGACCGTCTACCTGGGAATAGGGGTGGTCGTCGCATACACCCACGCCTACCTCAGCATCAGCGACTGGAAAACTGCCCTGTCGGCGGTGGCAGCCGTGGTGTTGTGGCCTCTCGAGCTGATGGGCATCAACATGCACTTCGCCGCCCTTATGTAGCAGCAGCTCAGCCGTTTCGTTCGACCCGGTTGCGGATCCGGTCGACTCCGATCCTCAGTCGCCCGATTGAGCGAGCCGGGTGATCTTTCGCTCGAGCAGTTTCTTCTCGCGCTCGTTGCCGCACAGCCCGACGGCGAGCGACAGTTCGTCACGTGCCTCGTCGGTGCGGCCCAAGCGGCTGAGCAGTTCCCCGCGCACGCTCGGGAGCAGGTGGGACTGTGCCAGTGTGCCTGCGGCCACGAGCTCGTCGACCACTTGCAGCGCAGCGGCCGCCCCCTGCGCCATCGAGACGGCTACCGCCCGGTTGAGTTCGACGATCGGGGAGGGCGCCAGCCGTCCCAGGGCCTCGTAGAGCAGAACCACCCGCTCCCAGTTCGTGTCGCCCACCGACTCCGCCACGGCGTGGCACTCGGCGATCGCAGCCTGCAGGCCGTAGTAGCCCAGCCCCCTTCCGATCTGTGCCGCCCGGGCCAGCGCCGCACGCCCGCGGAGGATCGCAGAGTGATCCCAGCGGCTCCGGTCCTGGTCATCAAGAAGCACCGGCTCGCCGTCCGGGCCGGTACGCGCCGGGAAGCGCGCCGCGGTCAACTCGAGCAGCGCCAGCAAACCGTGGACCTCCGGTTCGCCGGGCAAAAGTTGTGCGAGAACGCGGCACAGGCGCTGCGCTTCGCTCGCCAGGTCGACCTGAATGAGATCTTTGCCGGAGGTCGCCGACGATGCCTCGGTAAAAATCAGGTAGATGACGCTAAGTACCGAGCCCAGGCGTGCGGCCCGTTCCTCGGCATCGGGCAGCCGGAACGGCACCTGAGCTGCCGCAAGCGTCTTTTTTGCCCGGGTAATCCGGGCCTGGACGGTGGCGGTCGGGACGAGGAACGCTTTGGCTATCTGGTCGCTGGTCAACCCGCCGACCACCCGCAGGGTGAGCGCCACTCTCGCTTCACGCGAAAGGACCGGGTGGCACGAGATGAACATCAGCGAAAGCACGTCGTCGTCGATTTGATCCGGGTCCCACAGGACGCCGTCCGCCTCCCCGTCCGATGCGGCCGGCGCCCCCGACGCGGCGCCGCCCTCATCCAGGTCCTGGGCGAGGGCGGCATACCTGGTGTCCAGAGCCGAGCGCCTTCGGTATGCGTCGATCGCACGTCGCCGGCCAACGGTGAGCAGCCACCCGGCGGGGTTGCGGGGAACCCCGTCGAGCGGCCAGTTCACCAGCGCCTCGGCGAGCGCCTCCTGGGCGAGGTCCTCGGCGAGGGCAAAGTCGCCGGTGTACCTGGAGAGCGCACCCACGATGCGTGCCGACTCGATTCGCCACACCGCGGCGACCGCCTCACGCCCGGTGGGATCGACCACCGGCTAGAGCTGTCCGTTGGACTCGCGCCACTCCCGCTCCTTGCGAATCCACTCGTTGTCCTGCGGGAACTCGTCGATGGTCGTGACCCGGCGGATCTCCGTCTTGAAGCCCGGGCCGGTGATCGGCGACCGCTTGGCCCACTCGATCGCCTCCTGGATCGAGGCAACGTTCAGGATGTAGAAGCCGCCGAACAGCTCCTTGGTCTCCCCGTACGGTCCATCGGTGACCACCGGCGGGTCGGCCGAGTAGTCGACGACCACACCGCCGGCTGCGTCGTCGAGTCCTTCGGCGGCTACCAGCACGCCGGCCTTGATCATCTCCTGGTTGTACCTGCCGATGGTCTCGAGCATCTCGTTGAAGTCGATGTCTCCCATCCCGGCGTAGGCCTCGTCGTCGGCCCGCATGATCAGCATGTACTTCATGGGTTTTCTCCTTTGCTCTGCGGGGTCCTCATTCGACCCTCTCACCACAAGGTCGAACGGGGAACCGCGCGGATCGACACCGCCGGGATGTTTTTTCGAAAACCGGAGCTTCTAGATCTTCTTTCTGACGATGCTCCGCTTGACGTCTTGAATCGCCTCGGTGACCTTGATTCCCCGGGGGCAGGCGTCGGTGCAGTTGAAGGTCGTCCGGCACCGGAACGCCCCGTCGGATGAGCTGAGCAGCTCGAGGCGCTCGGCTCCTCCCTCGTCCCGGGAGTCGTAGATGAACCGGTGGGCGTTGACTATCGCCGCCGGTCCCACGTACCGGTCGTCCGCCCAGTAGATCGGGCACGAGGTGGTGCACGCGGCGCACAGGATGCATTTGGTGGTGTCGTCGAAGCGCCTCCGCTGTTCCGGAGACTGAACCCGCTCCTTCACCGGCGCCGGGCCGTCGGTGATCAGCCAGGGTTTGACCGCCTTGTAGGCGTCGAAGAACGGGTCCATGTCGACGATCAGGTCCTTCTCGACCTTCATTCCCCGGATTGGCTCGACCGTGATCGGCTGCTCCAGGTCCCGGCACAGCACCGCGCACGCCAGCCGGTTGACCCCGTTGATCATCATGGCGTCCGACCCGCACACTCCGTGGGCGCACGACCGGCGGAAGCTGAGCGACCCGTCCTGGTGCCACTTGATCTGGTGAAGGGCGTCCAGGACGCGCCCATTGTCCTCGACCTCCACCTCGTAGGCCGCCCAGTAGGGCTCGGTGTCGGGGCTGCGGCGTTGGACTTTGAGCGCGACGGGAAGCACTAGCTAATTATGAAGCTGTCGCCGCGCCGGCGGCGGTTGTTGTCTAGTGGTTGAACTGGTCGAGCATTCCCCACCAGGCGTCCAATGCCAGGTGAGCGGACTCGCGTCCGAGCTCGGAGTCAATCAGGGCCCCGCGCAGGGCCTTGGCGTGCTGGATGTCCAGTACCGCGTGGAGTTTGAAGAATGCCAGTGCCGGGGTCGAGTTGACTCCGTAGTGGGCGATCAGGCCGTCGGCTTTGGTCTGAGCCACCTCGGGCTGCTGGGACTCGTAGGCGTAGAGGGCGCCGATTGCCTCTTCCTGGCCCCGGTTGCAGAGCGAGGTGTAGGTCTCGACCAGGTTCCTGGTCTGGCATGAGGGGCTGGAGGCTTTGACCTCAGCCTCGGAGACCCCCAGGCCCGCGGCGAAGTCCAGCCACATCTCGGCGTGGGGCCGGGGGTTGGAGGACTCGTCGATGAAAACTTCGTTGACGGCGGCCCGAGCGGACTCGTCGTCGATGTGGTCCATGGCAGCGGTGAGGAATCCGGGAAGCGCCTTTTCGTAGTGGTAGTACTGCTTGGAGTACTCCTGAAGGGTATCGAGCGTGACCTTGCCTTGACTCCATTTGACGTAAAACGGGTGGGTCAGCAGATGCCGTTCTTTAACGATGGCGTTTATACCCACTGTTACCTCCAATGCTTCTTTCGCTTCCGGGCCGACTGGACATGGTGAAACTACCACTTTGCACCCTTTTCGGTCCTTGCGATACCGAAGGATTTCCCGAAAGGGTCCCGGCGGCTAACAACTGAGGGCAAGGGGGCCCCGTCCGACGAGGTCCACCCGGTGCTCCGCCGCACTCGGGTCGTCGGTCTTGATCACCAGGGTTCCCTTCACGCAGGTCAGGTCGAGGAGGTTTGAGGTCAGCGTCACAACGACGGTGCACGTCGCACCCGGGGCGACGGTTCCTCCGGCTGCACATGTCCCGCCCGGGGTGAAGTTGGCGGCACCGGGCCCTTCCACCTTGATCGAGCCGACCTTCAGGTCCGAGGTGCCGGCGCTGGACAGGGTGACCGTCCCCGGCTTGTCGCCGGTGATCGCGAGGGAGGTTGGAGCCAGCTTCGACGACGAAGCCTGGCCGGTTCCGGTCAGGGCGATGTTGTTGACGGTGCCGGCCACCGGGGCGTCGCTGGTAACCGACAGCTGGGCGCTGCGTTTACCTCCGGTCGACGGCTTGAACGAGACCTTGATCAGGCAGTCCTTGCCGGGGGCCACCTTGGCGTTGCAGGCGTTGGATGTGAGCAGGAAATCGCCGGCGTTGGGGCCGGTTATCTCGGCCCGGGCAACCACCAGGTCGGCCGTCCCGGAGTTCTTGATGGTGACGTTCTTGGGCGCGGTGGTGACCCCGGCCGGCGACGTGCCGAGATCCAGCTCGGGCGGCGCCGCCTCGACCCCGGCCGCCTGGCCGGTTCCGGAGAGCGCCACCTTGTGGGGGTTGCCGAAGGCGTTGGAGACCACTGTCAGCTCGCCGTTGGTCGGTCCGTCGGCCGATGGGGTGACTATCACCTTCACCTCGCACGACCCCCCGCCGGGGATCGTCTGGCCGGTGCAGTTTTGCGCCGACAGCTTCCAGTCCTCGTTGTTGGTCCCGACGACCTGGATATCGGAGATCTTGAGGTTGCCGTCGCCGTGGTTCTGCAGTGTGACCGTCTGGGGCGGGCTGGCGACCCCGGCCCGCTGGACCGGAACCACCAGGTTGGGCGGGTCGGGGTTGACGCCCGCCTGTCCCGGAGGGGGAGTGGAGCTGACCGAGACCTTGCCCTCGACCACGAACTGGTCGGTGGAGAGGCCGTCGCCCAGGCCCGGCCCGGTGATCTTCACGAGGTTGTTACCGGTGGGACTTCCGGTGACCTTGTGAGGAGTGGAGGCGTCCCCGACGAAGCCGGCCGGCGGTGCCTCGTCGGCCCAGGTGAGGAACGGTCCGACGCGGCCGGTCTGGACCACCTCCCAGGCGCACTCCTCCGGCGGGCTGGAGAAGCAGCCGACCTCCTCCCGACCGATCTCGGCCGTGATGCCGCCCGAGGAGTTGGCGGTGATCGTGCTGGTCCCGAAGGGGTGGGTGATCCGGTAGGTGCCGCCCGGTGTGAGGGCGCCGGCGTCGGCGAGGACCTCGATCAGGCTGTAGGTTCGCTCGGCGCACGACCTCGGGGCGCAGCCGGCTTCGCCGGTCGCGCCGAAGGCGGCCACAACCGCCGACCGGAAGGTGATGTTCCCCTGGTTGAGCGGGCTGCTGAAGGGCTCGATGGCCGCCGACCAGTAGTTGGCCGTGCCGTCCGGGGGGCTCCCCGGGAACGCCTCCAGGGAGTTGGAGCACAGGGGCGCGCCGTCCAGGCACAACGCAAGCCGCAGGCCCGACTTGGTGCCGTCCTGGTACCAGGACGGGAAGCCGGTGGCGGGGTCGACCGGCCCGAAGTCCACGATCCCCCGGTTCGCCGGGTTCGACCCGCCGGGGGCGACCTTCAGGACCACCTGGGCCTCCCGGGGAACCAGCTCGCCGGCGGCCGGATCGCTGTCGAAGACCTGCCCCGGCCCAACCGAGTCGTCGTCCTCGACCTGCGAACGGGAGGTGAGTCCGAGGGTCAGAAGCTGGGACCGGGCGACTCCGGCGTCCAGCCCCTTGAGGTCGGGCACGGTGAGCGGGTCAGGCCCGGCCGACACGAAGACGGCGACGTCGGTGCCCTTGCGAATCCGGCCCTCCCGGGGCGGTTCGGTGCTCACGACCCGCCCGGCGGCGATGTCTTCGCTGGCGACGTTGCTGAAGCTCGGGTCGAACCCCGCGTCCAGCAGGCGGGTCTCGGCCTCGGCCTGGGTAAGGCGGATGACCGGGGGGATCTTGGCTGTGGTCAGCAGGTAAACCAGGAATATCAACAACGGCACCACCACAAGGAGCGCGAATTTGACCATCCACGCGGGGATCATCGCAATCTGCTCGTGCCTCCCGTCCACCCGGAGAGGTGGGCCGTTTTCGATCTGTCCCTCGACCGCGAACGTCCTCATCTGCGGTGGTCCGAGCCACTTTCTCTTGCGGGGCGTCACCTGCACGCGGGCGATTTCGTAGTCCCCGGGGTTGACCGAGAGCACCGGAGGCTGGACTGCACAATCGAGCTGGTTGTCTGGGTCGCCGGCCGACAGGGCGGCGTCGACGAAGCCGTTGCCCCGGTTGCGCAGGTTCAGCTCGTGCAGGGCTCCCTTTTTGCCCCGCGAGCTCACCGGAACCAGCGTTGTGGTCACGTCGACGTAGGGGTCCACCATCAGGGCACCGGCCGCCGTTTCCGAGACCGACGGGTCTTCCCGGGAGGTTGCCCGGACCAGGAAGGTGGCCAGGCCGGGAGGCGTGTTCGGAGCGCGCGGCGGCTGGAACGACAACAGGGCGATGGCCGGCTCGCTCTCCGGGTAGAGGTTCAGGCTCGGCGGGTCGATGGTGGCCCACTGAGCTGCCGGTCCCTCCACGGTCAGGGTGAAACGATCGACGAGCGCTCCGATGTTCTTGACCCGGATCTCGCAGGTGACGACGTTCGGGGGCTCGACCTGGAGCTCGGGTGTGGGAAGGAACACCGCGACCGCCACCCGCCCGGCAACCCTGCCCGGGACCTCCCGGCGCGGTGGCACATCCTGCATGACCGCAGTGGGAGCTTCGGCTCCGGGCCGGGACTGCGCTCCCGGCGGTGGCCCCGGCGGCGGCCCCGGCGCTGCCCCGGGAGGTGGCCCTGAGGGTGGCCCCGGAGGTGGCTCCGGCTGGGGCCTGGCTTGACGGGCCCGGCCGGAGATTATCCGGATCGCCGGCCGTTCGGGCGAATCTGCGGGGTCCGGTCTGGCGGCCCCCGGCTCGCCGTTGGGCTCGGGCCTTCCTGCCGGACGCTCCGGCGGGGCCGGAGACTCAAACTCTGTTGCGTCCCACTGGTAGGAGCCGCAGTTGTTGCAGAACTTGGTGCCGGGGGCGTTTTGGAAGCCGCAGAACCGGCAGGCGGTCATTCGTCTCCTCGCCGCACCGGCCCGTAGCCCCGGTAGAGGGGCCGGCGCACTTCAGGCACCTTCCCGTCGCCTTTCCCGTCGCCCCGGGCCGGAGACGGGGACTGCGGGCCCCCCCTGGGAGACCTGCCGGGTGTCTCGCCCGGCGCCAGCACCTCGATCCGGTGGGGCAGGTGGGCAGGCTTGTTCGCCCGGACGAACCCGTCGAGCCCGCTCCGGTTGAACGCCGCGGGGTCGGGCACCCGCATGATCACCACCAACTCGCCCACCTCCGACCCGGGGAGCGCCGACCGGCTGGTGCTCGAGGTGGAGACCCCGCCGGTCTCCCGGATCTCCGGCGTGACCCCGAAAGCCAGGGCGATGTGGTCGGTCAGCCCTTTCACCGTGCCCCGCAACCGGTAGATCTCCACCGCCCGTTTGATCATCTCCCGCCGCCCCTCAACCGTGTCGGACGGCTCGCCCGCCAGGCCGACCCACCCCGAGAGCCAGTGGATGAAGTCGGCGGGCGACAGATCCGGGTCGAAGTACGACTCCAGGTTGTCGAGCGTGGAAAGCAGCGAAGCGACCACCGAGTCCAGTCCTTGCGTGAACTTCTGGGTGAACTCGTCCTCGAAATAAATCGCCGGCAGGAGCTGGCCGAGCGGGTGGGGGCTCAAAAGAGCCTCGTCCATTGCCCTCATCAGTCCTCCCCGGCTCCGTCGACGAAGACCTGGTGGATGTACGACAGCGGCAGCTCATCGGGTTCGATTGGAAAGCGCTGCAGCGCCCGTTCGGTGCGCTTGCCGGTGGCCGGGTCGGCGGCGAAGAGCAGGACGTCGGTGATGACGTCGGTCTCCGGCACGTCGTCGAGGACCCCCTGGATCTCCGAGACGTTGATCGGCCGGCCGAAGATCCAGCCGGTGCCGTCCGGCCCCCCGATGATCGGATGCAGATAGCGGTGCAGTGCCTCGGTCGCTGCGCTCTTGACCTCCTCAGGGCTGGCCCGCCAGCTCGACCGAAGCCGCGCCACTACCGTGATGCCCCGATACTGCGGTGGCTCGATGACCACCCGAACCCCGATGATCCGGCGCCGCTCGAGGTACTGCTGGATCCGCTGCATGGTCTCCGCCGGCGGGATCAGCTGGGCCTGGGTGAGGTCCAGGACGTTGTCGGTCTGGACGCCCGGGACCACCAGCACCCGCACTGCCCCGGCCGGGTTCCTGCCCCCGGCGGGCAGGCAGCGTACCCGGGCGATCTCGGGCGCCACCTCCCGGACCAGGTACTCGAAGTCCTCCGGCGTAACCGCCCGGTCCCGGCTCCTCAGCAGCAGGGGACCGCGCACCTTGACCGACTCGATGTCCTCGCCGTCGACCCCGCCGGTGCCCAGGGTCCGATTTTCAACCCGGGCGATGAACGGTATCGAGGTCTTGAGCACGCTGATTGCGCCGGCGGCGACGTTTCCCTTGCGGCCGCCGCCGGTCCGGTACGAGCGCAGGCGAAGGGCGGAGCCCGTGACCGGGATGGCACCGAACTGGCGGAGTGTCCCGTCGCGCTCCCGGACCGCCGGGCCCAGCACAACGTGGCCGGTGCTGGCCTCGAGCAGGAAATGCCGGTCGTCCGGTCGGCTAGTGGCGAAGCTGGTCACCTCGGTCCAGGGCTCCCAGCCGTCGGGGCCGGAGACGTCCAGAACCGCGGGCTCCTCGAAGGGCACGACCGGCGCCCGGCGCAGTGCGAACCGCTGTCCGGGAACCCCCTCCGAGACCCCGAGGATCTCGTTTTCGACCGACTCGGCGTTCGTCGCCCGGGTGGTGCCCCCCATCGACGCAACCACCAGTTTGCGGATGCGCGGGGAGGCGCTGTATCCCGGCTCCCCGGGGGCTTCGATGATCCGGCAGCGCAGCCAGGCGGCGCTGTGGCCGCCGATCGTCGACAGCACCTGGGTTTGCGGTAGGTGGAGCAGGACGTCGCCCGGACGGTTGAGGCCCCCGGTTCCGTCCTTCAGCACCTCGCAGCGGAGCCAGTCGGTCCCCGACCACGTCTCCCACCGGATCGGGGGTTGGGTGGGGTCGATGCCCAGGCCCCGGACCTCGCAGTCGAACCTGATGAGCAGCACGCAAGACGGGGAGGTGCGGGAGAGCCCCAGGCACATGGCGTCGCCGGGGCGGGGGTTTTCGCCGAAGGCATCGAATCCGACCCCGAGTGAGAACCGGTCCGTGTGGTCCCGGATCACCGAGTCGCTGGTGGAGGTCGCAAGCCGGGCGACCTGGACCGGGGGGATGACCAGCTCGCGGGTCACCGAGAAGCTGACTGCCTCCTCGGTCTCGGTCCTGACGGTGGCGACGCTGGTGCCGGGGGGAATCGTGACGTCGACCGCCTGGGGGGCGGACAGCCAGAAGGTGACGTCGGTGTTGGCCGCGGTCGGGGGAAACATCTGAACACCGAGCAGGTCCAGGAACTTGATGTACATCCGGTCCGGGACCCGGTTAACCCGGTAGATGAGCTGGTCGACCATGTAGGCGAAGGTCTCGATCAGGGTGACGCCGGGGTCCGAGACGTTGTGGTCGGTCCACTCCGGGCAGCGGCGCTGGACCATACGCTTGGCCTCGTCGACCAGCTCCTGGAACCGCCGGTCGTCCAGATTGGGTGCGGGAAGGGTCATCAGCTGCCCTCCGCCGGGATCGTGTAGAACGGGAACACCAGCGTCCTGGGGTCGACGGAGCCCAGGATCGTGTACTGGATGTCGATCAGAAGGGTCGACCCCAGCGGGTCGGTGCTCGGGTAGACGAGAACCGATTCGACCCGGATCCTCGGCTCCCACCGGGTGAGCGACTCCTTCACCTCGAAGGCCATCCGCCCGGCGGTGGCGCCGTCGACGGGTGCAAACACGTACTCGTGGATGCCGCAGCCGAACTCCGGGCGCATAGGACGTTCTCCGGGCGCCGTGGCCAGTATCAGGCGGATGGCCTCCTCGATCTCACGTTCCCTGGTCACGAGGCGGATGCCGCCGGTCTGGCCGGTCTTCACCGGAAACCCCCACCCGGCTCCAACGATGTCGTGGGTCACGGCGTCACCCCGAAATCACAGTCGGGGCGCCGGAGACGATCTTGGCGCCGCAGGCCGCGGAGTCGCCCATACACGCCGCCGGCCGGCCTCCGATCAGGACGGTTGCCGCCGAGCCGATGATCGGGGTCGGAGGGTGCGGCTCGGACGGGTTGGGCCAGGCGCAGGTGTGCAGGTCGCCCGTTACGGCTGCCGGCATCCCGCCGATCAGGACGGTCGGGACGCCGGGGCCGGTGATCACACCCGGGTGTCCCGTGGGATCTCCTACACGTGCAAGTGGTGGCATTCGATCTCCTCAGTTGATCTTGACCAGGGCGCCCTGGATGGTGACCATGCCGCCGCCCTTCAGGTCGGCTGCGGCGCTGCCGTTGACCTCGACCTTCGCCGCGGCGATAGACGCCTTCGGGCCGGCCTTGATGTCGACGATCCCGGCTCCGCCGTCGATGGTGATCCCGCTCTGGGCCTTGATGGTGATCTGCCGGCCGGAGATGTCGAGGTTTCCCGCCGCCTTGACTGTCATCGCGCCGGTTCCCTTGGCCTCGATGATCACGGTCCCGTCGGCCTCGATGGTGACCGTCTTCGCCTGCTTGCTGAGCTCCAGCTTGTATCCGCCCCCGGCGGTTTTTACGAGGATCCCGTCGTTCTGGCCGTCCAGCTCGGTCATGGAGATGACGTGGCCGGTCCGTGAGACCAGGTCCCGCCGGTTGACCTTGCCCGAGGAGTCCACCAGAGCCGGGGTCCCCTGGTACGGCAGGTCGACCCCGTTGTACAGCCCGCCCAGGACGAACGGCCGGTGGATGTCGCCCTGCTCGAAGGCAACCAGCACCTCGTCGCCGACCTCCGGCACGATCACCGACCCGTAGCCCTTGCCGGCCCAAACCTGGGTGTTCCGCGCCCAGTCGGACTGGTAGTCGTCGGAGAGCCACGGGAAGCTCAGCTTCACCCGGCACTGGTCCTCCGGGTCCTTAGAGTCGGTCACGATGCCGGTGACGACGCCCGGGATGCGCCGCCCGCCGAGCGCGTCGCCGTGCGGCCCTCCGGAGGCGAGCCCCAGCAGCGAGCGGTTGTTGCGCCCGTTGACGGCGAACCACGTCGTGTAGCCGTCGGCTTCCACCGTATGCCGAGCCTCGGTGAGGGTGTACTTGCCGTCGAAGGGCTCGCCGAGCAGGCCGATGCTGACCGCCGTCCCGGCCTTCAGCTTGGGGTTCCCCACCGACATCCCCTCGAAGACGGTGGACGACCCTCCGATGGTTTCAGCGATCACCTTTGCCGCCTGGGTGGCGTCGTCCTGGTCGCTGCGGGGTTCTTCCACCGCCAGAAAGGTGGGATTGCCCAGCTTGCCCGCGAGCTCGTCCGGCTTGCTCCCGTTCGACGACGACGTGGTCTTGGCGGGGGCGGTGCCCACAACCGCCTTCTTGCTCACCGGGTCCCAGCCGCGCACCTTCACGCTGCCCACCTGCTGTCCCGCGGTGACCGCACAGCGGAAGCTGATCAGGTCGTCCTTCGGCGTCAGCTGGAGCGGGTCCTGCGAGCCCAGACGGCCGGCCGCGGGCCCCTCGGAGGACTCGGTCGGCTTGCAGAAGTTCAGCTTCCCGTCGGCGACCCAGGCGTCGAACCCGGCCTCCCGGGCGAGGCTGCGGATGAACGACCAGTCGCTCAGGTTGTTCTGGGTGAGGAGGGTGTAGACCTTGGAGGTCGCGTCGACCTTGCCGGTCGAAAGGCCGGCCCGTCCCGCCACCTTCCTGGCGGCGTCCGTCAAGGTGGAGTTGGGATACGAGTCGACGGTTCGGCCTCCGTAGGCCCGGAACGACTTGTCCATGCCCCGAACGACGGTGAGCGTGCCTTTGGGGGTGTACTCGGCCTCCAGAGCGGTCACCTCGGCGCCCTCGATCAAGGGTTCGCCCCCGGGGTTGCCCGGCGTCGCCACGACGACCTTCACCGTGCTTCCTATGTCCAGCCCCGTGTCTTTCAGGATCGTGCGGGCCGGGTCCCGGAAGACCAGGGTGAACGTGTCCGGCAGGGAAAGGCTCTGCTCTACCGAAGCCGACAGGAGTGCGGAGGCACTCTCGGCAGACAGGTCCTGGCCGTCGGCCTGTACCTGAACGGTGTTGGTGAGGGCGGACGGGGGCATACCGGTCTACCTCGCTGCCGCGGCTTCGACCGCGGGTGGAATGAGCAGTTCGGTTCCCGGACGCACCCGGAGCGGGTCATCGATCAGGTTGGCGGTGGCAATCGCCCTCCACAGGGTGGCGTCGCCGTACTCCCGGAAGGCGATTCCTGCGAGGGTGTCGCCGGCCACCATCTGAACCCAGCCCTGGGCTCCCTGCCCCCCGGAGGTTGGGTTCTGGGCGGCCGCTTTGGGCGGGGTCTCGGTGAGGTCGATGTTGCACCTGGCCCGCACCGGCTTGCCCGACTCCCGGAACATCGTGTAGGTCACGTCCACGCTCTCGATGAAGCCGCGGAAGTACACCTTGTCCCATCCGAAGATCGCATAACACGGCAGCGGCAGGTCCCTGGACTTGGACGACGAGGTCGGGGCGCAGGCTTCGAGAAGCTTGTCCACCTGGCCGGAGATGTCGCCGTCCTTCTGATCGGAGGCGTCGATGAACATCTTGAGCTTCATCTTGGTCGGCTGCGGCCCCTTGTACTCCAGGGCGGAGCTCTCTCCCTCGGTGTTGGCCTCGGACATCAGCCAGCGGGCGGACCTGGTGATCTGGATCTCCTCGGGGTTGTACTGAAACTCGATCCTGGTCCCGGTCGCACTCAGCGAGGGAGGGTTGGGACCGGAGGTCTCAACCAGCTCGATGTACGCCTTGGTCAAACCCATTTGTTCTGATCCTTGTACTCGAACCCGTGGTGGGCCAGCTCGAGCGTCTCCTGCGCCACCTTGCCCCCCTCGGCGCTGAACGACGGCCCCTCCCACTTCACGGGTATCACGCCGGCCAGCGTCCAGGACACCAGGTCCTCTCCTTTTGGAGTCAGCGCCGTAATGACCGCTTTGGTGCGGACGAAATCTCCCGACGACATGCCCGCGATCCACCTCGAAACCAGGTTGCTCTCCGGGCCGATCGGGCGGGTCAGCTTGACGTTGCCGTACTCGACCCGTCCGGGGAGCTTCCAGGTGAAGCCGTTGTTGCCGCCCTCCTTCACCGGCTCGATTGCCACGTCCATGGACAGGCCGCTGCATGTGATGAAAGTGCCGAGGTTGTGGTCGTCGATTTCGACCTTGAAGTAGAGGTCGATCGCCGGGTCTTTGTCGATGTCGTTCATCGGAGGTCCGCCAGCAGGCCCGAGCGCTCCCGGTCGAGCCACAGGTCTTTACGCAGGTAGGGGCGCAGCTTGGGGTAGAGCCGCATGGCGAGCTCATCGAGGTCCGGCGGTTCAGGCTCGGCCTGCTCAGCCTCTTTTGCCGGGGCGGTCGCGGTAACCCGCTGGACGGGGACCGGGGCAGGAACGGGCACCGGCGGCGGGGCGGGAGCCGTTGGGACCGGAGGAGCGGCCGCCTCGGGGGACCGGAAAACCAGAGCGCCGTCGGGTCCCCGGCTGGCCACACCGGCGGCGACTGCGGCGGCGGCGGCACTCTCCGCCGCGGCGGCGTAAAGATCCCGTGACGGCTGCCCGCCGGCTGATCGCTGGACCTGTGGAGGTGCCGCGTGGACGGCCGGCGCCGAAGGGGCTTCCGGGAGGTAGGGGGCTGCGAAGGCGTCCCGGGCTGCCGTCGGGGAGGGCTCCGGGGATGCGTTTTGGGTTCGATTGGCGGCAGCCGGTGGCAGTGGGCCGGCGCTCCCCATCGCCGGCGTCCTGCTGCGCTGGATCGGGGCGGTCGAGATTTGGTCGCCAGCGGGCGCAGGAAAGCTGCCCGGCCGACCACCAAGCCCGGCCGGAAGGTGTTCGCCGACCAGGGGAAGCTGAGCGGTCGGGGGTAGGAATTGGGCGGGCGGTGTGCCCAGGGTTTGCACCTGAGGCCCCGGAAACCCGGTCTGCCGGAACTCGATCGTGCGGTTCTCCGGGAGGGCGGTCGCCCGGGCGGGAGCGGCCGGCGAAGGGCCGGCAACCGTTTCGAAACTTGCAGGCGGCGCCGGGGCGGGCGCGGAACTCATCTGAATCGATGGTCGCGGGGACTCGGGCTCGCTTCTGAGGGTGGTGGGGGCCGGGTCCTGCCCGACCAGCCGCCGGATTTCCGAGTAGTCCCGAGGGGCTGGTGTTGGGAGCGCCTCAGGGGTTGCCGCCGCAGCAGGCGGCTCCTGAATGTTCGGGCCGGGCACCGAACCTTCGGACGGCCGTTGCAAGGTGGGGGTGGCGTCACCGGAAAGGGTCGGTTGGTGGGCCTGCACACCCGGCCGGGACGTCTCTTCTTCGCGTTGGAGCGTCGGGGGCCGGAAACCCGGAAGGTCCGGTGTGCGAGAGCCTGTCTGTGGAATCTGCCGCTCCGGCACCCGACGCTCGAAGGTCTGGCTGGCCGAGGGGCGCTCGGCACTGCGGGAGGCGACGGGGGATTCTGGATGCCGGGGGGCCGGATCGAAGTCCGATTGCGACCGCCCGGCGGCCCAGGACCGGGCGCGCTCGACGAACGAAGCCCTCTGAATCGGCGCCTGGCGTGGGGCGGGAACGGGCTCGGGGCCGGAAAGATGGGCAGCTGTTGTTTGGATCTGCGGGGTGTCGAGGTCCGGTCCCGACAAGTCCCCGAACATCGGCAGGCTTCCCGCGGCTTCGACGGCCCCCCCGAGCATCGGCCGGGTCTCGGCAGTTTCGACGGCCTCCCCGAGCGTTGGCAGGCTTCCCGCGGCTTCGACGGCCTCCCCGAGCATCGGCCGGGTTTCGGCAGCTTCGACGGCTTCGACGGCCTCCCCGAGCAGGGGGAGGTTGGCCGGCGCATCGTTCGGTATCCGGGTTGACGGGTGGTCCTCTACGACTTCACCCGGCAGAGGCCGGTCCCAAGTTTCGGTCGGTTCTCCCAGAGGGGGCCGGTCCCCTGGGGTCCCGGGCAGGACGGGTCCGCTAGCAGGATCACGTTGGACCGGAAGAGCTCCGGCCGGTCCGCTGCCAGCCTGCGGCGGGGCGGCCGGTTCCGGCGCCGGCATTGCCGGAACCATCTCCGTTTCGGAGCCGAGCAACGGGAGTGCGACCGGTTCGACGGCGGGGTGTGGCCCCGGTGCTGCGGAAGCCGCGTCGAGCCGCTGAACCGCCTTGCTCGCAGCGTCGGCTTTGGCCGGCGGAGGCGCCGCAAAGTCGCCGGCGCCGGAGGAGCCGGGGGCGGTCGGGGATGAAGCTTCAATCGGAGACCGGCTGGGCTTCTCCGTGCCTCGACTGCGCGGCTCGGCCGGGCCGGAGTCGATCTCCCGCGGTTGCACTCGCTGAAGAGGGGAAGCAGAATCAGCCGCTGCAGGCAGCTCGATAGCCGGCTCTGGGGCCGAACCCAGCACAGGGACGGTCTCGGGCTCAGGAAGCTCTACCGCCGCCTCCTGGGACGTTGTTTGTTTCGGAAGCCCCTCTCCCCGGTGGTGCCGGGCTTCGGGTCCCGGGGCGCTCACCCGCTCTGCAGCGTCCGGCCCCCGAAGCTCCGGCAAGCGCATCGGCTCGGACGGCGGTTCGGCCTCCGGCGGCCGGACCGGCTCCCGGGTTGAGAGGTGCGGGGTCTGATCTCCGGACCCCAACGTCGGGCGCGCGGCTCGGTCCGCCACCTGCGCGGGCGGACCAGCTTCCGATCGCTGGAGACTGGGAGCAGATGTTCCGGGGGTCTGCGTCCGGGGAGAGAGGGTGGCCGGCGCAGTCGGGGTCTCCGGCAGCGGCGCACCAGGCAGTGCCGGCTCCGCGCTTCGGCTCAGCCGGGCAGGACCCTCCTCGGCGGCCTGGAACGGTAAGCCGGCCGGTGCGGGCCGGTCGCCGTTGAGCCGGGTCTGCCGGGTGGCTTCCGACCTTCCTACCGGGCCCCGGGACGGCTCCTGGGTTGCCGGGGGGTCGATCGGCGGGGCCATTTCTTCGGCTGCCGGCTGCCCCAGCAGGGGAAGTTCCGGACCCGGGGCAAGGAACCGTTGGACCTCTGCGGCGGGAGCCTCCTCGCCGGCGATCCGGTCCGCCACGGCCGGACGATCGACAACGACAGCGTCGCCGGGCTGGGCGTCCGTGGACGCGGGATGCTCGAACCTCGCCGGCTCGGGGGACGAGCTCCGCTGAATCGGGAGGGCCAGCGGTTCGGCGGGCGATCCCAAAGCTGGCGCGGGGGGCGGGGGGAAGCCCATCTCCGGCTGTGCCGGCTCAGAAGGAGGTGGGCCTGCCGGTTCGACGGTGTCGTAGGACCGCAGTGGGGGGCCAAGCCCCAGGGGGCGGCCGGGCCGGGGAGCAGGCAAAGGTAGGGGCTTAGGACGCGGGTTTGTCCCGGTCCCGGCGGATTGGAACGAAGCAGCCCTGCGCTGGACGGGAGCATCGAAGGAATCGGAAGGCCGGGAGGGCTCGCCGCTACTCGAAAGAGGAGAAGGCGGGTGGGCCTCTGTAGACGCAGCCGGCTGCGAGGCCTCGGGCTCGCCCCCCAATGTGCCCAGGTCGCCGGCCCCAGGAGCCGGAGCTTGCGGGGCTTGTGGCCGGGCGGGCTCCACCCCGGCCGGCGCGGGTGTCACCGGCGCCTCGACCGGGGGTGATGCGGGCCGGGGCGAGGATGGAAGTC
>DASTUJ010000085.1 GCA_035759705.1 Actinomycetota bacterium
TCATCGCCCGGGTCGACGCCGTGTCGCTGGACGACGTGGCCACCGTCGCCAAGGACCTGCTGCGGCCCGAGGGGCGGATCCTGACCGCCATCGGCCCGTTCACCGAAAAAGAGTTCGCAGGTTGGGACCGGTCGTGATCAAGGTCGGGGTGCTCGGCGCCAACGGGCGGATGGGCCGGGAGGTCTGCGCCGCGGTCGAGGCGACCGACGACCTGGAGCTGACCGAAGAAGTCGACGTAGACCTGTCGAGCCTGGAGGCGCTGGTCGAGAACGGCGTTCAGGTGGCGGTCGACTTCACGAACGCCGAGGGTGCCGCCGAGAACATCCCGTGGTGCATGAAGAACGGCATCCACATCGTGGTCGGGGCCTCGGGGATACCGGCTTCGGTGATCGCCGAGATCGAAGACCTGGCTCCGAAGTGCGAGGGGAACGTGCTGATCGCCCCCAACTTCGCCATCGGCGCGGTGCTGGCGATGAAGTTCGCCGAGATGGCGGCCGCCTGGATGCCGGACGCCGAGATCATCGAGCTCCACCACAGCGGCAAGATGGACTCCCCGTCGGGGACCGCCCTGCAGACGGCCGACGTGATCCTCAAGGGCCGCCGTCAGGCGCCGGCCGACAGGCCCGGCACCCTGAAGGAGAACATCCCGGGCGCCAGGGGGTCTAAGCGGGAGGACGTGCACATCCACAGCGTCCGACTGCCGGGCCTGGTGGCGCACCAGGAGGTCCTGTTCGGGGGGCCGGGTCAGCTGCTGACGATCCGGCACGACTCGATCGACCGCAAGTCGTTTATGCCCGGAGTCATCGTCGGCATCCGGGAAATATCGAAGCACCCGGGCCTGACTGTGGGGCTGGAGCACTACCTGGGGCTTTAGCTCTAGGCCGGGACGGTCACCCCGACAAGGAGGTAAACGTGCAAAGCGTAGCCTTTGTTGTGCCACTTCTTCCCGGCACAGAGGAAGAGGACCGGCTGGAGATGAACTCGTGCTGGCGCGGCGACAGGATGGCCGCCCACCACGAGGCTCGCGCAGCGCTGGGAATAGTGCGTGAGTCGGTTTGGGCTCAGGACACACCCGCGGGCAAAGTCGCCGTCGTCTACCTCGAGGCCGAGGACCTTGGTAGGGCGTTCCAGGGGATGGCCACCTCCGACCACCCTTTCGACGTGTGGTTCAGGGGACACTGCCTGAAGGTCCACGGGCTGGATCTCACCAAGGAGTTGCCTCCGCCGGCCCTGGTCCTGGACTACCGGCAAGACGGTTACGAGGGCGCTCCGGCGGGTTCCTAGTCCTGGATTCAGGCCTGGATCGTGACGATGTGGGCCTGGATCTTGGCGTCGATGGGACCCGGCCCGAACCGCTCCTCGACCGCTCTGGCTGCTTCATCCGTTGCCTCGGACAGCCTCGACGCGTCCCTTTCCTCGATCTCGTTGCGCAGCGGCGTCCCCTCGCAGTAGGCAACCGCCGGGTCGCGGGCGGTCCGGGCCGGACTGCGGGCTGCCCGGGTGACGATCGACGGCTTGTTGGCAAACCCGCCCTCGGCCAGGTCGCTCTCGATCTTCGCCCGGTCGTGGTAGCCGTGAGGCGTCCTCGCCAGGAACTGCGGCGGGTCATCGGGGAAGAGGCTTGCGACGGCATCGGTCACCACGTCGGCCAGCTCGTTGTACTCGATGCGGTCCCAGACGCTGAACAACAGAACCCCGCCGGGCTTGAGCACCCTTTTGACCTCGGAGAACGCCTTCACTTTGTCCGGCATGAACATGATGCCGAACTGGCAGGCTACGGCGTCGAACATCCGGCCGGCAAAGGGCAAGTTCAGGGCATCCGCGTGGCGCCACTCCACCGGCCGGCTCGTGCCGAGGGAGGCGGCCAAGTCGAGCATCGGCTGGTTCAGGTCGGTCGCGGTGATGGCGACGGCTTCCGGCAACACCGACGCCAGGCTGCGGGTGAGCACCCCCGTCCCGGCTGCGATTTCGAGGACCCGCTCCACGGGGTGGGCGGCCATGCGCTGCGCAAGGTCCTTGGCGTACGGCGCAAAGATCAGTGGGACCAGGTACTGCTCGTAAAGCTGGGGGATTGAGCCGGCGAAAAGCTTGTCGCTCTCGGTGACGTTCATACGACGGCTAAGCCCGGCTGGACAGCCCGTCGAGGACGAGGGCGACCAGCTTTTCGATCCGGTCGGACGGCCCGTCGGCCTCCGGCCCCGCCACCATTCTCCGGACGATCACGGCCCCCGACAGCGTGTCGGCTACCAGCTCGGCGTCGAACCCGTCACGGAGCTCGCCCCGGGCGGCTCCCCTCTTCAGGACGTCGAGGATCAGCTGCCGCCGGGGCCTGATGACCGCTTTGGCGAAAGCCTCGCCCAGGGGGGTCGCATCCCACACCTCGCCGACCATCCGGGGGAAGATCTGGCCCCCGATCGAGCAGCCGAGGTCGCTCTGCAGCTTGCTCATCAGGGCGATCAGGTCTCCCCTGGTCGATCCGGTGTCCGGGGCGACGACCGCCTCGGCGCACTGGAAGATCGCCTCGCTGATCAGGTCCTCTTTGGAGTGCCACCTGCGGTAGATCGTGGCCTTTCCGACGCCGGCCCGGGTGGCGATGCCCTCGACGCTCGCCGAGTCGAGCCCTTCCTCCACGAATGTCTCCAGGGCGGCGTGGATGATCACGTCGTGAAGCTCGGAGTCCCGGGGCCTCCCCGGTTTCCTGAGCCCTGCCGCCTCGGTGGGGTTCATGGCGTCGGTACTACCTCCCGGAGGCCGATGCCGTCAACAAGTATTCCCACCGCTTCGGCCAGGAAGTCGCCGTCGCCGCCGGCATCCGTAATGCGATGCCCGGGCTCCTCCTTGGCCTTCGCTGCGATCGCGCCGACCAGCATGTAGGCGGCGTGGTGGGGGTCGATCGCCGAGTTGATCCGGTCGAAGCGCTGCTCCAGAAGCAGGTATCCGGCCAGCGGACGCAGGTCCGGAGCGGCCGCCCCGGGGTGGCCGCCGCCGTTGCCGTAATGCTCCATCGCCACCAGCCCGAAGTCCTCCAGGTTGCCCCGGACCGTCCCAGTTCCCGCCTGGAACGGCAACTGGGTGAGGGCCGACTGGATTGCCGAGGGCTCGGCCTGCCGGATGGGGGGCGCCGTGCGGGTGACGACCGGCTCCGGCAAGCCGATGACCGAGTCCAGAGCCATCTCGGCCTCCAGCAGGGGAGACAGCGGCTCCCGCTCCCGCTCTTCGGCGCCTTCGTGTGCCTCGCCGCGGGACGGAAGAAGCAGCAAGGTAACCACGGCTCCGACTGCGGCGATGCCGGCAGCGATAAGCAGCGTGGAGCTCAGGCTGTCTACGAAAGCAATCTTGGAAGCGGCCGCCAGGGCCTGCCCGGCCTGCCCGCCGAGCTGCCCGGCGATGATCGTCGCGGCGCCGATGGAGTCCCTGGCCTGGCCGGCCAGCCCCGCCGGAAGCCCGCCGAGTGCGGGGGCGACCTCGGTTGCGTAAGCGGACGAGAAGACGCTGCCCAGGACCGCGACGCCCAGGGCGCCGCCGACCTCCCGGGTGGTGTCGTTCATGGCCGATCCGACGCCGGCCTTGGCCAGCGGCACCGAAGCCATGATCGACTCCGTCGCCGGGGCCATCACCAGCCCCATGCCGAATCCGAGGACCGCCAGGCCGATGCCGATCCGGGTGTACCCGGTGACCTCGAGGGTCGAGAACAGAAGGAACGCCCCGGCGACCGTGAACAGGCCGAGGGCGACGATCAGCTTGGTCCCGAACTTCTCCGCCAGCTTGGCGCTGAGGGGAGCGCTGATGATCATCGTCGCCACCGGCATCACCCGGGTCCCCGCCTCCAGGGGGGTGAACCCGAGAACGAACTGCAGGTGCTGGGTCATCATGAAGACGCTGCCGAACAGGGCGAAGAAGGTGAGCGTGATCGAGAAGTTGGCGACCGAAAACCGCCGGTTGCGGAAGAAGCTCATCTGAAGCATCGGGTGGGGCGTGCGGATCTCCCAGAAGACGAACGCCGCCAGGAGGACGAAGCCGATCCCGAGCGCGATCAACGTCTCGTCCCCGGTCCAGCCGTGCTGGGGGGCCTCGATGAGGCCGTAGACCAGGGTGACCAGGGCGGCTATCGACAACCCGGCACCCACGAGGTCCAGCGGGGTGGCTTTGGGGTCCTTCGACTCGGGGATCAGCCAGAGGGCGAGGGCCAGCGCCACGGCCACGATCGGGATGTTGACGAGGAAAACCGATCCCCACCAGAAGTGCTCGAGCAGCCACCCGCCGATTACAGGGCCGCCGACGATGCCGATTCCGGCGACACCGGCCCAGATGCCGATGGCTTTGCCCAGCTCCTTGCCGGTGAAGATCGTGGTGATGATTGAGAGGGTCGACGGCATGATCAGCGCAGCGCCGATGCCCATGACCGCCCGCCCGGCGATCAACTGCGTCGCGGAGGTCGCCATGGATGACCCGAACGACGCAACACCGAAGATGACCAGGCCGATCAGCAGCGCCCGCTTGCGCCCGAACCGGTCGCCGAAGCTGCCCATCGTAAGCAGCAGTCCGGCGAAGATCAGGACGTAGGAGTCGATCATCCACTGCAGGTCGCTCTGGGTTGCAGAAAGTTCGCGCACAAGGGTGGGCAACGCGACGTTGAGAATGGTGTTGTCCAGGCCGATGACTACAAGGCTCAAACTGAGCACCACCAACGTCCACCAGCGTCTTGCGTATGCCTTGCTTGAGTCCACAGATCCCCCCGGGGCTAATTCGATACGGAACTGGATCGTATCGTAATCAAGCCACTGCCGCTTCTACCTAGATCGAGTAGGCCATATGGCCCCCAAAAGTCGGGCCGATCTGCTCTTGGCACGGTCGAAGGGATGGTTCATCGTGAGAACGCGGGCCAAGGGGCCACGGCGCAGTCGAGTTGTTGGGAGGCAAAGATGAACAGCGGTGAAAAGGTAGTGGCGAACCTCGGGACGCGTCCGGTGCTGGAGAATATCCAGGACCTGACCATCAAGCAGGTGGTCCGCGTCCGGCGCGACATCTGGAAGCTCGAGCAGGCACAGCAGTGGCACCCCATGATCAACGCCTACGCCGAGGCGGTCCGGATCATGAAAACCCGTCCCGCCAGCGACCCGACGAGCTGGGCCTACCAGGCCGCCATCCACGGCAACTCCGTCGCAGACACCTGGCGCAACACCTGCCAGCACTCCACCTGGTTCTTCCTGCCCTGGCACCGCATGTACCTTTACTGGTTCGAGCGGATCTGCCGCGCGGCGATCCAGTCCAGCCCAAACGTCGACCCAACCACCAAGGCCAACTGGGCGCTCCCGTACTGGAACTACGACCGGGGCACCCCCACCAACCAGCTTCCCAAGGCCTTCCGGGACACGACCACCCCAAGCGGAGACCCCAACCCCCTGTTCGTCTCAGGTCGAAACCCGTCCATGGCCGCCGGCGGGGGGATGCCGGCATCGGTCACCTCGGCAACCTCCGCTTTGGCCAAGCACAACTTCACCGGAGGTTCCGGAGGACCGGCGACGAGCGGCGGTTTCGGCGGTCCGATCACCGGCTTCAACCACGGTGGCGGCGCCATCGGTGAGCTGGAGAACGTGCCCCACGGCGCAGTACACGTAACCGTCGGTGGCTTGATGGGAGGCTTCAACACCGCAGGCCTGGACCCCATCTTCTGGCTGCACCACTGCAACATCGACCGGCTGTGGGAGGTCTGGGATCGTCAGACCACACCGGCCCGGACCAACCCCACCACCGCCAACTGGACCACCGACCTGCCCTTCCACTTCCGCAACACCTCCGGGGCCGACGTCACCCAGGTGTCCGGCGGCGTGGTCAACACCAGGGACCAGCTCCGCTACGTGTACGACCAGTTCAACCTGCCGTTCATCCGCCCGGACATCCTGCAGAACATTCAGAGGATCCCGCTTCCCTTCCCCGGCCCGATCCCGATGCCGGCAGGCTTCACGGCCCCGGCGGAGGCAGATCAGCCGGACCGTCCGGCGGAACTGGCGGGGGCAACCGAGGAGCCGGTGGTGCTAACCGGCGAGACCGTGGCCACCAGCGTCTCGACCTCCTCAGCGGCCGCCTTCCGGGATGACGCGCCGGCCGACCCGGACCGGGTCTACCTCAACGTCGAGGAGATTCGTGCCGAGGGAACCCCGGCCACCCCGTACGAGGTCTACGTCAACCTGCCCGACGACGATGAGACCACCGACGACCACTACCAGGTGGGGCTCGTCTCCCTGTTCGGGGCCGCCGAGGCGTCCGACCCGGAGAGCGACCACCCGGAGGGCCTGAAGTACACCTTCGACATAACCGACCTCTACAAGGCCATGAAAGAGGCGGGCGTGTGGAATGACGGCGACGTCAAGGTGACCTTCAAGCCGGTGCGGGTTGAGATGCCGGCGGGTGCCTCGGCGGCATTCACCGATCTCGAGCCGCAGCCGGAGCCGCCGGTCACCATCGGGCGGGTCAGCGTCTTCTACCAGTGATAGCAACTGCAACCCGGAGCCCATCCAGCCGTTACGGCTGGGTGGGCTCCGTGCGGCGTTTCTGGCACCGCCACCCCGAGCGGCCGTTGGCCGCAGTGGCGGCCGGGGCATGGGTGCTCGTGCTGCTCCAAACGGATGCCCACGTTCACGGCGCCCCCTCCTGGATGAGCCTGCAAGGCGCCTGGGTGCTGATGGTGGTGGCGATGATGATCCCCCCGGCGCTTCCGATGGCCAGGCGGGTGATCCAGAACAGCAAGCGGTACCGCCGGCAGCGGGCCGGATTCCTGTTCGTCGGTGCGTCGCTGCTGTTGTGGGCGGGCATCGGCTTTGTCGGAGTGAGCCTGGCCGCCTGGGCTGGGGCCTACGACTACCGTCGCTGGCTTCTGGGCGGGTCGCTGCTGCTGGCGGCTGCCTGGGAGCTGACCCCGGCCAAGAGGAGGGCATTGAAGGCCTGCCACCGAACGATTCCGCTGCCCCCGGACGGCAGGAAAGCCGACCTGGCTTGCGTGAGGATGGGTTTTCAATACAGCAGGGCGTGCTTTAGGGCGAGCTGGGCGCTGATGCTTCCGATGGCACTTGCCGGCCACGGGCTGGTCGTGATGATGCTGGCGACCGGGATCGCCGTGGCCGAGGAGGTAGTGGCCAAGGGCTACCGGCTGGCGCCCGTGGCAGCCGTGCTCCTTACGGTTGCGGGGATGATGGTGCTGGTTCTGGGCTGATCGGATGCTCCATCCAGACGTTCGGCTCCCAGTAGCACCCGGTGTCCCGTAGGCGGTCGATCTCGAGTGTCGCCAGGCCGTCGGGGATGACGTAGACGCCG
>DASTUJ010000086.1 GCA_035759705.1 Actinomycetota bacterium
AGGGCGATGTTCACGGGCCACGGGTCCAGCGCCTCCAGCATTCGGGCCAGGTGCCACGCGCCCGGGGTCACCGTGGTGGCCTTCGTGCCTTCGGCCGGCCCGGTGCCCCCGCCGATGATCGTGGTGATGCCGGACCCGAGCGCCTCGCTCAGGATCTCCGGGCAGATCAGGTGGACGTGGCAGTCGATGGCCCCGGCGGTGACGATCCGGCCGTTGCCCGAGATGATCTCGGTGGAGGGCCCGATGACCAGCTTCGGGTCGACCCCGTCCATCGTGTCCGGGTTGCCCGCCTTGCCGATGGCGACGATTCGCCCGTCCCGGATGCCGATGTCGGCCTTGACGATGCCCCAGTGGTCCAGGATCACCGCCCCGGTGATGACGGTGTCGGGGGCCCCGTCGGCCCGGGTGGCGTTCGACTGGCCCATCGACTCCCGGATGACCTTGCCGCCGCCGAATACCGCCTCGTCGCCCCCGGCCGCCAGGTCCTGCTCGATCTCTATCAACAGATTGGTGTCGGCCAGCCGGATGCGGTCGCCCGCGGTGGGTCCGTAGAGCAGGTTGTAGCGGCTGCGGTGCAGTTCCATCAGGAGGGGTCCAGGGGGCCCGCGCACTCTCCGCGCAGTCCGTGGATGACCCGCCTGCCTCCGAAGGGGACCAGCTCGACCAGCCGGTCGATGCCCGGCTCGAAGCGAACCGCCGTGCCCGCCGGGATGTTGAGCCGCTGCCCCCACGCCGCCCGGCGGTCGAACTCGAGGGCCGGGTTGGCCTCGGCGAAGTGGTAGTGCGAACCGACCTGAATGGGCCGGTCCCCGGAGTTGGACACCCGGGCAATCGTCACCGGACGCCCGGCGTTCAGCTCGATCGCGCCGGAGCCGACCAGCACCTCGCCCGGAACCGGCGGCGGGCCGATCCAGGTGGGCTCGCTCATTTCGCTCAAGGGATCGGGGTGTGGAGGGTTACGAGCTTGGTGCCGTCCGGGAAGGTTGCCTCCACCTGGACCTCGGGGATCATCTCGGCCACGCCGTCCATCACCTCGGATCTGCTGAGGACGCCCCGCCCGGCCTCCATCAGGTCGGCCACGCTGCGGCCGTCCCGGGCTCCCTCCATAACGAACGAGGTGAGGATGGCGACCGCCTCCGGGTGGTTGAGCAGCAGACCCCGCTCCTGGCGTTCCCGCGCCAGCCTGGCGGCTACGTGGATGAGGAGGCGTTCCTGCTCGTGAAGGCTAAGTCGCATTGATCCCGATCATATCGAGACCAGCTTGCGCATCTGGGCTTCGTCCATGTCGCCCATCTTGCCGGACGACACCACCTCTCCCGCGTCCAGGATCAGGTACCGGCCGGCCAGCCGAAGCGCGAACTCCATGTACTGCTCGACCAGAAGGATCGACATCCCGCTCTTGGTCAGGTTCGCAATCGCGTCCTCGATCTCCATGATGATCGACGGCTGGATCCCCTCGGTGGGCTCGTCCAGGATCATCAGGCTAGGCTTCGTCACCAGCGCCCGGGCGATGGCAAGCTGGGCCGCTTCGCCGCCCGACAGGAATCCCGCCTTGCGGGGGAACAGCTTCTCCAGCCGGGGGAACAGGTCGATCGCTCCGTCCAGGGCCGCCTTGTCTCCGCGGTCCGACGACTCCATGACCACGTTCAGGCTCTCCAGCACCGTGAGCTGCGGAAAGCTCCCTCTGGTCTGGGGCACGTACGCCAGGCCCGCCTTGACCCGCTCGTAGGGGTGCATCCTGCCCAGGTCTCTGCCCTGGAACAGGATCTTGCCCGAAGTCGGCCTCAAAACCCCCATGATGGCGTTCAGCAGCGTAGTTTTCCCCACTCCGTTGCGGCCCATGATGCAGAACAGCTCGTTGTCGGCGATCTCCATGCTCACGTCGAACAGGATCTGGGTGGGCCCGTAGGCCACGTCGACGTCCTGAACCGACAGCATCAGGCGGTCACCTGCTCCTGGGACCTGCGATCGTGCGCCCGGCCGAGGTAGACCTCCTGCACCATCGGGTTTGCCTGGATCTCCTCGATCGGGCCTTCACAGAGGATCTTCCCCTCGCACAGCACGGTCACCTTCTTGGAGAAGCGCCGGACGAAGTCCATGTCGTGCTCGATGACACTCAGGGTCTTGGTCTGGGCGATGAACTGAAGCAGCTCACCGGTCTTGGTCCGCTCCGACTTGCTCATGCCGGCAACAGGCTCGTCCAGCAGCAGCAGCATAGGGTTCTGCGCCAGGAGCATCCCGATCTCCAGCCACTGCTTCTGGCCGTGGGACAGGACCCCGGCCGGCCGGTTGGCGTAGGCCGGCAGGCCGACGATGTCCAGCGCCTCCACCACCTCGGGCAGCACGCTCTGGCGCCGGCGGAAGAGCTTCGGGAGGCTCAAGCGGAAGCTGGCCGCCAGGTCGAGGTTCTCGACGACCGTCAGCTCCTCGAAGATGTTCGCCTTCTGAAAGGTCCGCCCGACTCCCAGCCGTACGATCTCGAACTCCCTGCGCTGCAGCAGGTCCTTTGTCGCGAAGTTGATCGAGCCCTTGGAGGGCTTCACCAGGCCCGTGATCGCGTCGATCAACGTGGTCTTGCCGGCGCCATTCGGGCCGATGAGGAACCTAAGCTCGCCCTCCAGCACGTCGAGGTTGACATCGGAGTTGGCCTTGAAGCCGTCGAATGTGACCTCGAGGTCCCGGATCTCCAGGAGAAGCTGACCCTCGCTCACGTCGTCACCTCGGCCGGCTGCGCCAGGCTCTCGGCAGCTGGAGCGGTCTTTGAGCTCCGGAAGCGGTCGTTGTACATCTTCCACAGCCCCGCGACCCCTTTGGGGGCGAAAGCCATGACGATCACGAACAGCAGGCCCTGGAAGTACAGCCACCCGGAGGGGTAGGCCTCGCTGAGCGCCGTCTTGGCGTAGTTGACCAGAAGGGCTCCGACGACTGCGCCGATCAGGGTCCCCCGGCCGCCGAGGGCCACCCATATAACCATCTCGATGGAGGGCACGATGCCGACCATGGCGGGGGAGATGATGCCGACCACGGGAACGAACAGCGCCCCGGCCAGTCCCGCCATGCCCGCCGATATGGCGAAGGCGATGATCTTGATCGTGGTGGGGTTGTACCCCAGGAACCGGACCCGGTCCTCCCGGTCCCGGACGGCCATAAGCACCCGGCCGTACCGGCTCTCGACGATCTGGCGGGCCAGCAGGTACACCACGCCCAGGCAGACCGCGATGAGGATGTACAGCGACCTCTGGTTGACCGGGTCGTTCAGGTCGTAACCCATGAAGCTGGTCACGTTCGTCAGGCCGTTGGTGCCTCCGGTGATGCCCTGCTGCCCGATGAGCAGGATGGCGAAGGCCGCGCACAGGGCCTGCATCAGGATCGCGAAGTAGGCGCCCCTAACCCGGCGCCGGAAGATCAGGGCGCCCAGAAGGGCGGCCACGACCATCGGTATGACGACGGCCCCCGCCAGGGCGAACCCCGGGCTGGCAAACGGCTTCCAGAGGCCGGGCAGCGTTTCGACGCCGCTCCACACCATGAAGTCGGGCAGGTTGCCGGGTCCGGCCTCCTGGAGCTTCAGCAGCATGCCCATGCAGTAGCCGCCGAGGCCGAAGAAGAGGCCCTGGCCGATGGTCAGCATCCCGCCGTACCCCCAGGCCAGGTCGATGCCTATGGCGATGATCGCAAAACAAAGGTACTTGCCCAGCAGCGCCAGGCGGAAGCCGCTGAGGGCCGCCGGCATCACCACCAGGAACACCAGGCCGACGGCCAGGAAGACCGCGCGGCGCTTCCACGGCGTCAAACCGCCGCCCAGCAACTTCGGCATCGCAATCGAGGTCACGCCAGGCCCCTGCTCTTCAGCACGAACAGCCCCTGCGGCCGAACCTGCAGGAAGGCGACGATTGCCACGAAGACGACCACCTTGGCGATGCTCGCCTCGGTGCTGAACTCGACGAACGAGTTGAGCAGCCCCAGGGCGATTGCAGCTATGACGGCGCCTTTCAGCTGACCCAGCCCCCCGACCACGACCACTAGGAAGGCGTCGACGATGTAGTTGGTCCCGAGCGTGGGCCCGGTGGACCCAAGAAGGGTGAGCGCCACCCCGGCGATCCCGGCCAGGCCGGAGCCGATGAAGAAGGTGAGGCGGTCGATCGCATGGGTCTTCAAACCGCTGCACGATGCGAGCTGCCGGTTCTGCATGACCGCCCGCATACGGGCGCCCTGCGGCATCCTGGTGAGAAACAGCCAGATGCCCACGACGCACACCACGACCAGACCCATGATGAAGATGCGCGAGTAGGAGAAGGTCGCTCCGGCTACGTGGAGGGACCCGCCGAGCCACTCCGGGGCGCTAACTTGAACGTTAGGCGCCCCGAAGATGTCCCGGGCGAGCTGTTGAAGCATGAGGCTTACGCCCCAGGTGACCAGCAGTGTGTCGAGTGGACGCCCGTAGAGGCGCCTGATGAGCACCAGCTCGAGCAGCAGCCCCATCGCCCCCGCAATCAGGAAGGCAACAGGCAACGCCACCAGCAGCGAGACGTCGCGGCCCGTCAGGTCCTGCAGCATGTAGGCCGTGTACGCCCCCGCCATGATGAACTCACCGTGTGCCATGTTGATGACGTTCATCTGACCGAAGGTGAACGTCAGCCCCAAGGCGATGAGGATCAGGACGGAGCCCACACTCAGGCCCGTAAATACCTGCCCCAAAAAAGCGTCCATTGCTGTCTCCCAGGCCGCCTAAGCGGTTAGGACAGGCCCTTCGCCCAGTCGTAGCTCTTGAGGTACGGGTCCGGCTTGATCGGACCTTCGGAGCCGGAGACCTGCTTGATGAGGCCGTCGGCGCCGATGAGCCCGATGCGGGCGGTCTTGTGGATGTGCTGCGTCGGACCGTCGACGGTCACCATGCCCTCGGGGGCGGCGAACTCGAGGCCGGCGGCGGCCTTGATGACTTCGTCCACGTCGGTGGTTCCCGCCTTCTCCACCGCTGCTGCCCACAGGTTGACGGCTACGTAGCCGGCTTCCATGGGGTCGGAGGTCACCTTGTCGTCCCCGTACTTGTCCTTGAACGCTGCCACGAAGGCGGTGTTCTCGGGAGTGTCGGTGGTCTGGTAGTAGTTCCAGGCGACCAGGTGTCCGGCAAGGAACTCGGGACCGATTGCCCGGACCTCCTCCTCGGCGACCGAGACCGAGATTATCGGCACCGACTCCGGGGTGATGCCCTTGGTCTTGTACTCCTTGAAGAACGCGGTGTTGGTGTCGCCGTTCAGGGTGTTGAAGATGGCGTCCGGTTTGGCGTCGACCACCTTGTTGACCAGCGTGGCAACCTCCTGGTTGCCGAGAGGGATGTACTCCTCGCCGACGATCTCCATGTCGTTGGCCTCGGCGTACGCCTTGATCTCCTTGTTGGCGGTCCGGGGGAAGACGTAGTCGCTGCCGACGAGGAAGACCTTCTTCTTGCCCTGGCCCTTGAGGTAGTCGAGGCCGGGGACGATCTGCTGGTTCGTCGTCGCGCCGGTGTAGAAGATGTACGGCGACTGCTCGAGCCCCTCGTACTGAACCGGGTACCACAGCAGCGCCTTGTTCTTCTCGAACACGGGCAGCATCGCCTTGCGGCTGGCGGAGGTCCACCCTCCGAACACGGTGGCCACCTTGTCCACGGAGATGAGCTTCTGTGCCTTCTCGGCGAACGTCGGCCAGTCGGATGCGCCGTCCTCCTCTATGGGCTCGATCTGCTTGCCCAGCACGCCGCCCTTGGCGTTGATCTGCTCGATGGCGAGCAGTTCGGCGTCCCGGACGGTTACCTCACTGATTGCCATAGTGCCGCTCAGGGAGTGCAGGAGGCCGACCTTGATGGTGTCGCCCTCGTCGGTTGCGGTGCTGCCCCCGGTTTTTGCATCGTCTGTTTTCTGTCCGCAGGCTGCCCCCAGCAACATCAACACCATCAGTGTCGAAAGCCACAACCTCTTGCGCCTTGACGCCTCCTTCATGTGCCCTCCCCATGTCGTTTGTTGTCGAAATGACCCTGTGATCGTGCTTCTCGCAGATTTCTCGGTGATTTCGGGAGTGTTAAGAGTGGGTAACTTCACGGCTCGCCGAGGGTTGGCTGCCGCCGGGTTGGGAAGGACCTTTAATCCGGCGTGGAACCGTTTGTACGGTCCCCGTTTGCCTTCGGGGGACATTGTGTTGAGTATTGGCTTGTGAATGCTTCCCAACCGGCGCCGGCGGTTCAGGAAAAGCCCGCTCCGCCGAAGCTTTCGGCGGACGACCTTCAGCGCTTCGAAGAAGAGGCTCTGCCTCTTGCGAACGCGCTCTACGGCGGCGCCCTTCGGATGACCCGCAACCCGGCCGACGCGGCCGATCTGGTCCAGGAGACGTTTCTGAGGGCCTTCCGGAGCTGGAACCAGTTCAAGGAGGGGACCAACCTCAAAGCCTGGCTCTACCGCATTCTCACCAACCTGTACATCAGCTCGTACCGGGTGAAAAAGCGGGAGCCGCAGATGGTGTCGACCAGCGACAACGGCGACTTCGACCTGTACCAGTCCCTGGTCGACCGGGCGGAGGTGTCGGAGTCCGCCGAGTCGATCGTCATCGACTCGTTGGGCGACGACGACATCAAAAAGGCCCTCGCCGACCTGCCCGAGGACTTCAGGATGGCGGTCTCCCTCGCCGACATCGACGGGTTCTCGTATAAAGAGATAGCCGATATGCTGGACATTCCGATCGGCACGGTCATGTCCCGGCTCCACCGGGGAAGAAAAGCGCTCCAAAAAGCGTTGTGGGGTTTGGCCGAACAGAGAGGTTTGGTCGATCAGGGAGGCAAACCGAAGTGAGCGACGAGGCGCATTGCCAGAAGTTGGTCGGGTCGTTATACCAACTCCTCGACGGCGAGGTCACCGAAGAGCAGGTCGAGTTTCTGCAGGAGCACCTCGAAGAGTGCGGTGCGTGCCTGGAGCGCCTCGGGGTTGAGATGCACTTCACCCTGCTGGTCCGCAGCCGCTGCAAGGACGACCAGGACTGTCCGGACCACGTGATCCTAGAGATCAAGTCCGCACTTCAGGCAGAGATCACGGCCTAACCAAGACAACTCCGGACCAGCGGGCCGTAACGATCGGGGCCTGTTTCGCACTCACTCCTTAGATCCATCGAAAGGAGTGAATCCGGTGAGTTCGACGCCCCCCATCGACAACCTCGGAACGTACGACGCGATCGTCGTCGGCGCCCGCTGTGCAGGTTCCCCCACCGCAATGCTGCTTGCCCGCAAGGGCTACAAGGTCCTCCTGGTCGACCGTGCCACCTTTCCCAGCGACACCATCTCGACTCTCATCATTCACCCGGGAGGCGTCTCCTCCCTGCGGCGTTGGGGGTTGCTCGACCGCCTCGTCGCCACCGGCTGCCCGCCGATCGACAAGTACGTTTTCGACTTCGGACCGTTCGCTCTGGAGGGAACGTCCGGCACGCCCGAGTCCCCGGTGACCTACGCACCCCGGCGGACGATCCTGGACAAGATCCTCGTCGACGCTGCGGCCGAGGCCGGCGCCGAGGTTCGCGAGGGGTTTTCGGTCGACGAGGTTCTGTTCGACGAAGACGGCCGGGTGACCGGGATCCGTGGCCGGGAGAAGGACGGCCGGCAGGTCAGTGAGACGGCCCGAGTGGTGGTGGGCGCCGACGGCAGGCACTCCCGGATAGCAAAGAGTGTCGAGGCCCGGCAGTACAGAGACGGCCCCGAGCTCAACGCTGCGTACTACACGTTTTTCAGCGGCCTGCCCGTGAAGGACATCGAGATTTACGCGCGGGACTGGCGCGGGATCGGTGCGTGGCCCACCCACGACGGCCTCACGCTGGTGCTGACCGGCTGGCCCTACTCGGAGTTCGAAACCAACCGGAGGGACGTCGAGAGCAGCTTCTACTCCACTGTGGACCTGGTCCCGGAGTTTGCCGGCCGGGTGCGGGCGGCCACCAGGGAGGAACGATTCGTCGGAGCCGGTATTCGCAACTTCTTCCGCAAGCCGTTCGGCCCTGGCTGGGCACTGGTCGGCGATGCCGGGTACAACAAGGACTCCATCACCGCCCAGGGGATCCAGGACGCCTTTCGGGACGCCGAAGTCCTGGCCGGCGCACTGGACGAGGTGTTTGCCGGAGCGTCGACCTACGACGACGCTCTGGGGCGGTACCACGCAGCCAGGGACGCCCACGTGCTGCCGATGTTCGAGTTCACGTGCCAGTTGGCTACTCTCGAGCCGCCCCCGCCCGAAATGCAGCAGCTGCTGGGTGCAATCCACGGCAACCAGGAGGCCACCGACCAGTTCATCCGGACCTTCGCCGGCGTCACCTCCCCGGCAGAGATGTTCTCACCGGACAACGTGGGGAAAATCTTCGCTTCGGCGGAGCAGAGGGCGGGCAGCGGCGTCCTGGCTAGCCCGAGATGAGGGCCGCCAGCTCGAAGTGGTGGCCGTCGGGCGGCGACCATCGCCCGCCCCAGCGAAATCCCCACTTCTCCATGATCGCCACGACCTTCGGGTCCAGGTTGGGCCTCGACCCCACCGGGTTGTCCCCGACGTTGATGTCCACCGCCAGCCCCCACGCGTGCATCGACAGCGGTTTAGAGCCGTCCCGCTGGATGAAGCGGGGCGCGTAACAGCCCCCGTACTGGCCCGGCTTGATGGACGCCGACAGCCCGGAGTCACGAATTTCGGTGAGGGCCCCCTCCAGCTGCGGAAGCATCGTCCGGTGGCAGGTGACCTCGCCCAGCAGCGGAACGGTCTTTTTGGTGATGTGCTGGGAGACCCAGCTCTGGTTCTGGCTGATCGTGCCGTCGGGGTTGGTGGTGTAGCGGAAGTTCCCGATGGCCCTTTGGGCCGAGGCGCCGGAGAAGAAGGTGCGGGCCCCGCCCTGGGCCGTGGTCTCGAAGGTCACCCCGGGTATCGCCTTCCTGAGCTCTTTTAGGACGTCGGCGGTCTTGACGTCCTTGTGAAGGCCGAGCAGGAGCAGGGTCGGGTTGCCGAGGCCGAGCTCGCCGGCCTGATCGAGCGACATCATCGCCCCGGCCAGGTTGGGCACCCCGCTGGAGGCGAGCCCGCCGATGCGAAGCACCTCGCGGCCGTTCGGCCCTTTGGCCGCCAGGGTCGACAGTGGCTTGCCGCCGAAGATCTGGTACTGCTCGTGGGCGATCAGGGTCTGGGACCGGTACAGCCCCTCCCAGACAAACTTCGCCTGGGCGGTCGATTCCGGGGCCAGCGGGCGGAACTCGTCCGGCTTGACCGCGGCGATGCTCACCTGGGCGTCGCCGCCGGGGACCTCGACGACGATGTTGGCCAGCAGGACCCTCGCGGAGGCTCCGACTCCGGGAACGGTCCTCACCTGCTCGACGATCTGGTCGGAGACCCCGTCGGGAAGGGTCGCCTTCAGGGACGGCCGCATGGTTTCGACGCTGTCGGGCACCGGTACGGGGAGGGGCGCCTGCTCCTCGGAGGGAGGGGCGGAGAACGCGACTGCGGTGTCCCGGCTCTCCTCGGCCGAGTTCATCCGGAGGGCAACGATTGCACCGGTGGTGGACAGCAGGATCAGGGCCAGCACCACGTATGTCGCTTTGGATTGGTGGGTCTGAAGGAAACTCACGGGGACCTCAGGAACCTAAAGGGGCTTTCTCCCCGGAAAACCGCCCTCGAGGGTGTGCCAGAACGCAACCTCCGGCTCGCCGTCCTTCCAGCACAAAAGGACCGGCTGCCCGTCGATCACAGCGGGGAAGTCGACGAGGCCCTGCTCGATGTCCTTGATCGTGATGCTCCTTGTGTCGAACCACTCCAACTCTTCGTTTACCCGGTCGGAGGACTGCGCCCAATCGGATTTGG
>DASTUJ010000087.1 GCA_035759705.1 Actinomycetota bacterium
GAGAATGCCGGCACGTCCAGCCGCCTCCAGTCGCCTGAATCCGGCTCCAGAACGAGCCGTGCCAGCTGCTCGCCGGTTCCGTTCGCGAACCCGAAGACCCGCGCCTCATCCCGGTGCAGGGCAACCACTCCGAAAGGATGGCCGGCAGCTTCGGCGACCAGCAAGGGGGAAAGATACGCAACCGGGCCGAGGCGTGCCAGATTCGGAAGAGAGGTGACGCAGGGAACCTGAACCACCTCGGCCGACTTAAGACCGGAAAAGATGGCGCAGCTGTGGCCCTCCGCAATGGGGCCGGCCAGGGACTCGATCAGGGGCTTGATCCACTCGACACAGCCCTGAAGCGCAGCGATGTAGTCGTGGTCCCCGTAGGCACGGGCGATGTCGTCCAGATCCCGCAGCTGGTTCTCGATCTCGATTCGTGAGGCGTCGGCGCACCAGGCCCCCGAGGCGTCGTCCCGTAACTGCATGTAGATCGACAGGATCCCAATTTGGTCCTGCATATGGGCGACCGACTGAACCGTGCGGGCATCAAGAATCTGGGTCATTTGAGGAGCCTCCCTCCGTCTACGACCAACGCCGTCCCGGTGACGTAGTCGGAAGCCGGGGAGGCAAAGAACACCGCTGCATTGCCGATCTCCCGGGGAGTTCCGAAGCGCCCCAGGGGGATTTGCTGCATGAACATCTTTCTCATCGCCTCCATTTGATCCGGAGCCATCTGGCCCGCCTGCAGCGGCCTGGTGGCGCCGGGCGTCTCGATCCCTCCGGGGGCGATCATGTTCACCAGGATGCGGTGGGGGGCCAGTTCGAGGGCCAGGTTCTTCGTGAACATCAGGACCGCACCCTTGGACGAGTCGTAGGCCGCAAGCCCCACGGCCGAGGGGTGGAAGCTGTCGATGGAACCGATGTTCACGATCCTTCCTCCGGCGCCCTGCTCGATCATCCGGGACGCCGCCGCTTTGGAGCAGAAGACCAGGCCCTTGAGGTTCACGCGATAGACCCGGTCGAACATCTCGGGCGTCATCTCGAGCGCCGGCACCATCGGGTAGATGCCGGCGTTGTTTACGAAGATGTCCAGCGACCCGAACTGCCGGACGCACTCGTCGACCATCGCCTGGCCGGCCCCGTCGGCGGACACGTCGGCACCGATCCAGGCGGCCTTGCCGGGCCCCTGGACCAGCTTCTCGGCCGCAGCCCTCGCAGCGTCCCCGTCGAGGTCGGCGATCAGCACGTTGGCGCCGGCCTCGACGAAGGACTCGGCGATCCCCAAACCGATGCCCATGGCGCCCCCGGTGACGACGGCGTTCTTGCCGGTCAGGTCGAATGGAAAAGTCATTTCAGCTCCTTTACAGATTCAGTGACCCGGATCACGCCGACATGGGCCGGCCCAGATGGGTGCTCCGGGAGATCCGGCTCCCCAGGACCCCGCCGGAGATGCGGTCGGAAACCAGGTAGAGGACTGCCGTAACCAGCATCGGCAGGCCGACGATTGCGTACAGCTCGGTCCCGGGACCCGCTTCAACCGGGCTGAATACGGAAGCTGCCGGCGGGACCAGTGCGCAAGCCATCAGCATCATGGCTGCGGGAGTCGGCCGGTAGTAACCCAGACCGGCGGCGGCAATGGCAACGACCAGCAGGGGGATCAGCGTGAACGGCCCATTGCGGTCCTCCAGATCCCGAAGGTTCTCATCAAAGATCCCCCACACGGCCAGGGAAACCGCCGCTGCCGTGAGCACTATCAGCATCACCTGCGCCACTGACGGCTTGAACCGAATTAGAAAGCCGATGCCCGCGAGAGGCACCAGCCAAGAGGCGACCATACCGACGCCCAGCCATCCGCCCGGGTCGGCAAGCGGCTCTCCGATGGCAAAGGCTGCGACGACGAAGCCGAAGGCTCCCATGATGCCGAGGCCCGCCCGCTTTACCAGCAGGGCCCTTCGCCCGCGATCCTCATCCCGGCGGAAGACGAGGATCAGGTTTCTGACGGCTAACAGTCCCAGCACGAGGGGCGTGCCCAGGATGATCAGATTCAGCGTGACCTTCAGTATTTCCGGCATTGGACTCCTCCCGTTTTGTCTGGCTCGGAAGTTCAGTCCACCACCCGGCGGGGTTCTTGGTTAGGGCCGGATGGCCTTGGTTGTCCGGGTCCTAGTACCTTTTTTGCGGTCTCGCATGGACTAGGCCACCGGGTCCAGCTCAACGATCTCGTAACGGAAGAACTCGCCCTCGGGCCAGCGGTCGGTACCGTAGTGCCACCCGAGCCGGCCGGCCGACGGGATCGTCAAACCGTCGAAGGTCTTGTATCCGGTGATTTCGCCTCCGAAAGGGTGTTCACCGAAGGTCCCGGTGCCGTCCGGGTCCCCCCAGCGGTCGAACACCAGGGAGACCACCCGCCCCTCTTCGTCTATACGAAGGTGGAGTTCCAGCCGCGTCTCCCCCAGCGAGTAAGCCGCCGTGATCCGGTCCGGTCCTTCGGCAGTCCACCGGACCCCGAATCGTGGAAGCAGCGCCGTGGGCAGCCAGATGGCCTCGGCGCCGCCGCGCCCGGCTGCGCTGCGAGATACGTCGGACCCCTCGGCGTGGGCCACCGTTTTGAGCCCGGCCAGCTTCCAATCGAGCAGTCCCTTCCCCTCGAAGTAACTGTCCGAGCCTGCGATCACCCCTCCGGCCCGGCCGGCCCAGACGAAGCCCACGTGCGGGCTCAGGATCTGGCGAGCGCGGAACGGCAGCCACCTTTTGACCTTGATCTGACCCTTCATGCGCAGCCTCGCCGAGGTGGCAACCGGCGTGCCCGGCGCAATCGCGGCGCTGAAGTACCTTTGGGCGGGCTCCGGCAGCCCGTCCAGCTCGTCGGGCGAGAACCCCTTCTGCTCCGCAGGGCGGATAAGCTCCCGCTCCATCTCCTTGAGACCGCTCACACCTTCAGTGTCCCCTCAGTCCCGGGCAGCAAACGCTTTCCCGCCACGACGGCCGCGGGCCAAGGCCAGAAGAGCGTATGCATGCCGAAATCCAGTGAGAGGGCGCCTGCCGAGCCGGCCGGCGAATCCGCCTTCCGCAGGCCCGGCGCCACGTGTGCCGCCGGTGCGGAGCTCACGGCCCGACCCAGGAGGACTTTCGGCCGGCCCGCCTGACCGCGGCGACAATCAGGACGATGGCTGCGACCAGCAAGACGTTGCCCACGATGAACAGGCCGATGTAGATAGGCCGGAGGATCGGGACCTCGGCTCCTATGTCTCCTCGGAACTCCAATCCCGGTGACGCATCTGCGTTCATGATCACCACCGACCAGGTGCCGTTTTCGACCGGCCACCGAATTTCCCGACTGCCGGGGCCTTCACTCGACGCGGCCCAGAAGGGCTGGCTCGCAGGCGAGGCAGAAGGCCCTCCCCCGGCGGTGGCCGGAAGGTTGCGGCCATCCTCCCGGGACAGGTCCGGGACCTCGGAGTACGAGACGCCGCTCAGGTACCGGTCGACGTCGGAGCTGCGGGCTATCCCAACGAAAACCGGTTTTTCCGCCCCGGTAATGTCCACACGCACATCGCCGATGATCGCTTCCGGGACCACTCGGTCGGTACCTTCCAGGTACACCTCCAGCCCTTCGGCCACCACCGCATAGGCCTCGGTGCTGAAATCGGCTGACGGTGTGGTTACGAATCCATCCTCGCGATTGCCGTCGACCGAGAAGACCACGACCGCGGCGGCCAGGACGCCGAACGACATCAGCCCGAACAGCGAACCGGCGACCAGGCTGATCACCGGTCCCGAGGTCCAACCGGTTTTCCCGGAATCAGCGCCTGAGATCCCGGCGCCCGACGGCCCGGAAACCGGACCGGCTGCCGGTGAGGAGGAGCCGTATGACTGCATCGTCATTGCCGAACCCGGCTCGTTCCCGCCCGAGTCCAGCCGGAAGGGCGGATAGACGTCGGTCATCAAACCCGCGTACGCCGCCACCCGGAGCACCCAGCGGTTGAGGCCCAAAAGGAAGTCGAACAGCTGCGCCGGATACCTGCCGGTGAACAGCAGGATCACACCGGCCACGAGTGCGAGCAGCGAGATCAGGCCGAACCCCCCGACCTCCCAGTTGTCACCCTCGACGGCAACCCAGGCGCCGCCTGCCAGCAGGCCGACGATTATGTAGTGGGGAATGGCCAACAGCCACCACTTGACCAGAACCAGGCCCCGGGAGAGCTTCTCGGGGTAGTCGATAGACAGGTGGACCGGGTATTCCGCGACTTCCTCCAGCGTGAAGGGCGGGTATCGGTCGGTTCCCAGGGCCCCGTAGGCGTAGTACGCCACCCGCCAGTTCCACCTCAGGACCCCGACGTTGAAGTCGAAGATTGCCCGGGGATAACTACCGGTGAACAGGATTGCGAAGAACGCTGCGACGCTCGAGACCACGAATGCCAGCCAGAGAAACGCCAGGACGACGTAGTGCGGGATCGCAAGAAACCACTTCACCAGCCAGAGCCAGCGAGACAGGTTTTCGTCCAGCCGGGCCTCAACCCTGACCGGATAGGTGAGCTGTGAGGACATCTATACCTCCTTGGATTTCGATGACGAAGCTGCTGCCAGGGATTCGGCTGGCGCAGCGTTGTGGCCGGCGCGGTCTCGGAGGGTGCGCAGCATCTTCTGCTCCATCAGAAAAGCGCCGGGGTCCGCTATGGATATGAAGAATTTGGCCCCGAGGCCGCCGGCAGTCCAGTTCTGCCGCCAGCGGCTAACCAGCCGGCTGCCGGGGCCTTCCGGGTAGATCGCCAGGCACCAGGTGCCGGCCTCGACGTCACCGGCGACGAAGTGGTGGTTCGGGACCAGTTCCCGGACGGTGGGCCCAAACCCCGGCAGCATGTCGATGCGGTCCCCGACCTTCAGATCCTGCAGTGCAGGGTCGATATGGTCCAGGCTCGGCTTGCCGTCGTTGTCGATCCAGTCGTAGCTGTACCAGCCGCCCCGGCCGTACCCGATCTGGACCAGCCAGCGCCAGAGCTCCTCCGGCGGGCAGTCAACCGATATCGCCCGGGTGGTCGAGTGAGCCTCGGGGATGATGTCGTCCCCCGGCATCGCCCGGGCAACCTCCCCGTCCGTGGCTCCCCAGCGTGAGTGCCGCGGGCGGACGTATCGCACATATAAGGCGATCTTCAGGGCGGCGGTGGCTGTGCAAACGGCGAAGCCAACCCAGCCGAACAGCCTTACGGCGGCCGCAAAGACCGCCGCGACGGCGGCAGCGCACGCCATGACAATGCCGACGATCCTCGTCTTGGTCCTCATGATGCTCTCCTTCAAATCCGGAAACGGGTGCAAGCCTCATGCATTCACCCCTCCGTAAACAGAGTCAAAGGTCCGGAGTCGCGAGGGACCCTTGGCCCTACTTTGCGAAATCGCCCGGGCGCAAAGTCATGGTGTTGGACAACAAACGAAAGGGGCCGTGACATGAAGCCGGTACGGATGTGGCTGGGCCTTCTGCTGGTGACGCTGGGGGCTTTCGGCATGATGGATGTCCTGGGAATCCTGAGTTGGGAAGACACGGTGTCGCGGTGGTGGCCGGTTGCGCTCATCACGTTGGGTCTGATCACCATGGCCTCCGAGCGGCGGATTTCATTCGGCCCCTCCCTCGTAACCGGCATCGGTGCGCTGCTTCTCCTGGGGCGACTGGGCCTGATGGACGCCAGTGCGGCTGGTCCACTCGTGCTCCTCGGAGTCGGCGTCGCAATCTTCGTGAGCTCCTTGAACCACTCTGCCCCCGGCAAGGCGGCCGGGCGCCAGTCGGTTGCGCTGTTCGGTGAGAGCAAGATCCGGAATCAATCCGAGCACCTGACCCACGCCGACGTGTCGGCCATCTTCGGCGGGGCAACGCTCGACCTGCGCGAGGCGCACATCGACGACGAGGCTACGGTCGACGCCACGGCGCTGTTCGGAGGGGTCGACGTCCTGGTCCCGGAGGGCTGGAGGATCCAGATGGGGGGCATCCCGATCTTCGGGGGGTTCGAGGACAAGACCAAGAGCCAGTCCGAGCCGGCGCCCGGGGCCCCGACCCTGCGCGTGAACGCCACCAGCATCTTCGGCGGTGTCACCGTAGCGAACAAGGCGGGTTGAGGTTGGCCGGCGCACCCGGAGCGGCGCCCGCAGCCGGGGATCACAGGGTAGGTGACAAGCCGAGGCCGGAGATCACCGTCCGGAGCCTGGTGAGCTTCTTCTCGATTAGCTTCGGACTCGGTTGGGGCGTGGCGGCACTGGCGATCCTGTTCCAGGAACAGGTGGAGTCGGTCTTCGGCGAGATCGGGTACACCAACCCGCTGTTCGTCTTCGTGGTGTACTCGCCGGCTATCGCCGGAATCTTCCTGGTTGGACGTCACTACGGCGCCAAGGGCCTGGCCGGCTACCTCAAGCGCCTGACCCTCTGGCGGATGCCGGCCCCCTGGTGGGCCTTCCTGATCTTTGGGATACCGGCGATCGTGTATGCGGGAGCCGCCCTTAAGGGCACCTTCTCGGACCCGTTCCCCTTCTCGCCCTGGTACGGGCTCTTCCCGGCGCTGGCGATTGCCATGGTGATCGGTCCGGTCGAGGAGCTTGGCTGGAGGGGCGTGGCCCTGCCGCTTCTCCAACGGCGGTTTGCTCCGCTTTGGGCGAGTTTGATCCTCGGAGCGTTCTGGGGACTGTGGCATGCCCCCGCCTTCCTGCTCAGCGGAACACCCCAGAGCTCGTGGTCGTTCGCCCCCTACGTGGTCGGCGTCCTGGCGCTTGCGGTGATCGTCACCCCGATGTTCAACTCCGCCCGGGGCAGCATCCTGGTGGCGGCGCTGTTCCACTTCCAGGTCAACAACCCGATGTGGCCCGACGCCCAGCCCTGGGACACGCTGGTCTACGTGATCGCCGCTGTGGTAGTCGTTGCGATCAACCGTAGGTCCATGTTGACCCGGGGCAGCGGTGTCACCTCGGTTCTCATGGAGGAAGATGGAACCCGGCAGCAGGTCTAAGTCGATACGGAAGGCCCGTCGGATGACCCGGTGGCACCCCGAGCCGGCCCCTGAAGGCGGACTCGACCCATTTGCGACCCAAACCCACGTGTCGCTGCTTGTGTTTGCCGGCGACCGGGCGTACAAGCTGAAGAAGGCCATCCGGACCCCCTTTTTGGACTTCTCGACCCCCGAACTTCGGCTTAAGGCCTGCGAGCGGGAGGTTGAGCTGAACCGCCGGTTCGCTCCGGACGTGTACCTCGGTGTGGCCCAGGTCCTGGGACCCGAGGGGGAGGTCTGCGACTCGCTGGTGGTGATGCGCCGTATGCCGCCGGACCGCCGGTTGTCTACGCTCGCCCGGGAGGGTCGCTGCGAGGAATGCCTCGAACAGCTGGCTGAGGCGGTTGCCGGCTTTCACCGGGTGTCGCCGGCGGGGCCGGAGATCGACGCGGAGTGCACCCGGGATGCGGTAGCCGCCCGCTGGGACGCGAACATCGCCCAGCTTGAGGACTTCGCAGCCAATCTCGAGGACCCGAACCTGCCCGAGCGGATCGCCGGGCTGGTTCGCACCTACCTGGCGGGGCGCGGGCCGCTTTTCGAAGCCCGCATCGCCGGCGGCCGCATCCGGGACGGCCACGGCGACCTCCTTGCCGACGACATCTACTGCCTGGACGACGGCCCCCGGATCCTGGACTGCCTGGAGTTCGACGACCACCTCCGGTACGTCGACGTGCTGGACGACGCCGGCTTTCTGGCCATGGACCTGGAGCGGATCGCGGGGAAGGAGCTGGGCGAGAAGTTCCTGCAGGCTTACGTGGATGCCTCCGGCGAGAGCCACCCCGAGTCGCTCTCCCACCACTACCGGGCCTACCGGGCCCACGTGCGGGCCAAGGTCGCCGGCATGCGCTTCGAACAGGGCGACCAGGAGGCGCTGGCCGAGGCAGCCACCCTTCTGGAAATTTCCCTCCGCCACCTGGAGGCCGGGCAGGTCAGCCTGGTGCTTGTCGGCGGCCTCCCCGGCACCGGCAAGTCCACGGTGGCCCGGACCCTGGCCGAGGAACGGGGTTGGATAGTCCTGCGCTCCGACGAGGTCCGCAAGGAGTTGGCGGGCGTCACGGCGTCCAGCCATCAACCGGCCGCCTACCGGGAGGGGCTCTACGGCGCGGACCTGACCTCGGCAACCTACGATGCGCTGGTCGAGCGGGCAAGGCCACTTCTCGGGCAGGGGTACTCGGTCGTACTGGACGCCTCCTGGTCTTCGGAGGAGCGGCGGGAGGGGGCTGCCGGCCTGGCCCGGAAGACCTTCGCCCGACTGGTACAGCTGGAGTGCCGGGCCCCGAGTCAGGTCGCCGAGCAGCGCATCGCCGCCCGCTCCCTCCGGGGGGACGACCCGTCCGACGCCACGGCTCAGGTCGCCCGGGCGATGGCTGCAGAGTTTGATCCGTGGCCGGAGGCGGAACATCTGGATACATCGGGCGAACCAGATTCGACGCTGGAAAGTGCTGCGCAGATAGTCTCGAAGAAGCTATCGACCAGAGACAGGCCCAAATGAGCGCTCCAAAAACCGCGACCTCAGAGCTCAAGGCGAAGGACCTTGAAGACCTCGACCTGTGGTGGCGAGCCGCCAACTATCTGTCCGTCGGCCAGATCTATCTTTTGGACAACCCGCTCCTTCGGGAGCCCCTTCGCCTGGAGCACGTCAAGCCCCGGCTTCTCGGCCACTGGGGCACCACCCCCGGCCTCAACTTCCTCTACGCCCACATGTCCAGAGTTGTCCGGATTCGCGACCTCAACTGCATGTGGGTCGTCGGCCCCGGCCACGGCGGGCCCGCCGCCGTAGCCAATGCCTGGCTGGAGGGGACCTACTCCGAGGTCTACCCGCAGGTACCTCTCAGCGAGGAGGGCATGCTCCGGCTCTTCCACCAGTTCTCCTTCCCCGGCGGCGTAGGCAGCCACGTCACGGCCGAGGTCCCCGGGTCGATCCACGAGGGCGGCGAGCTCGGGTACTCCCTGGTCCACGCCTATGGAGCGGCGTTCGACAACCCGGATCTGGTGGTGCTCTGCGTCGTCGGCGACGGGGAGGCGGAGACCGGCCCCCTGGCCGCCGGCTGGCACTCCAACAAGTTCCTGAACCCGGCCACCGACGGTGCGGTTCTACCGGTACTGCACCTCAACGGCTGGAAGATTGCCAACCCTACAGTTTTGGACCGCATCCCCAGGGACGAGCTGAAACGCCTGATGGAGGGCTACGGCCACCGCCCCTACTTCGTCGAAGGCAGCGATCCGGAGGAGATGCATACCAGGATGGCGGGCACGCTGGAGCGCGCACTGGACGACATAGCAGAGATCCAGGAAGCCGCCCGAACCTCGGGCGCGACCAACCGGCCTGCCTGGCCGATGATCGTCCTGGCCAGCCCCAAAGGCTGGACCGGCCCCAAGGAGGTCGGGGGGGTAAAGATCGAGGGCACCTACCGCTCGCACCAGGTCCCCCTGGCCAAGGTGCGGGCCAACCCGGACGAGCTCGCCGCCCTGGAGGCGTGGCTTCGCAGCTACCGTCCCGAGGAACTGTTCGATCCCACCGGCCGGCCGGTGGGGCGTATCCTGGCCGCCGCCCCCGAGGGGAACCGGAGGATCAGCGCCAATCCGGAAACGAACGCCGGCAGCCACTCCGACCTGTCGTTGCCCGATTTTCACGACCACGGCGTCGAGGTCAAAAAGCCGGGAGGCTCGATGGACGAGCCCACCCGGGTGCTCGGCAAGTTCCTCCGCGATGTCGTCGAGCGTAACGCCGGCGCCCGCAACTTCCGCATCTTCGGCCCCGACGAGACGGCCTCCAACCGCCTCTCTCCGGTGTTCGAGGTGACCGACCGGGCCTGGATGGGCGGCAGCAGCCCCGACGACGACCACCTGGCGGCCGACGGGCGGGTCATGGAGGTGCTGAGCGAGCACCTGTGCCAGGGCTGGCTCGAGGGTTACCTTCTGACCGGCCGCCACGGCATATTCAACTGCTACGAGGCGTTCATCCACATCGTCGACTCGATGTTCAACCAGCACGCCAAGTGGCTGAAGGTGACGGCCGAGGTCCCGTGGCGGCGGCCTCTCCCGTCGCTCACCTATCTGTTGAGCTCCCACGTCTGGCGGCAGGACCACAACGGCTTTTCGCACCAGGACCCCGGGTTCATCGACCACGTGGTCAACAAGAAGGCGTCGATCATCCGGGTCTACCTGCCGCCGGACGCCAACACCCTTCTATCGGTCATGGACCACTGCCTGCGCAGCCGTCACTACGTCAACGTGGTGGTCGCCGGAAAGCAGCCGCAGCCGAGCTGGCTGTCGATGGAGGATGCCATCGCCCACTGCACCCGCGGTGTCGGCATCTGGGAGTGGGCCTCCAACGACGAGGGCGAGCTGCCGGACGTCGTCATGGCCTGCGCCGGGGACGTCCCGACGCTGGAAACGCTCGCTGCGGTCGACATCCTCCGTCGACGGCTACCGGATCTGAAGGTCCGGGTGATCAACATCGTCGACCTCATGAGGCTTCAACCGGAGAGGGAACACCCCCACGGTTTGAGCGACGCCGAGTTCGACGTTCTGTTCACCACCGACCGTCCGATGATCTTCGCCTACCACGGGTACCCGTCGCTGATCCACCAGCTTGCCTACCGGCGGACCAACCACGACAACCTGCACGTCCGGGGCTACAAGGAGGAGGGGACAACCACGACGCCGTTCGGCATGGTGATCATGAACGACCTGGACCGCTACCACCTGGTCATGGACGTCATCGACCGGGTCCCCAAGCTCGGTACCCGGGCTTCCCACCTGCGTCAGGAGATGGCCGACGCCCGGCTTCGCGCCCGGGCCTATGCGTACGAACACGGGGAGGACCCGCCGGAGGTTCGGGATTGGACCTGGCCCTCCTGAACATCCTGGTGGTGAACGCCGGCTCGAGCAGCCTGAAGGTCCGGATGCTCGACGGTCACGACGAGGTGGTCGCTTCGGCGAACCTCCAGCCGGGCGACGAGGGATGGGGCGAACTGCAGCGACTCATAGAGGCCTGGCCCGACTTCGAGGTGTCGGCGCACCGGGTGGTGCACGGAGGAAGCCGGTTCCGGTCGGCGGTGGTCGTCGATGACCGCGTGGTCGCCGAGCTGGAAAAACTGACCCCACTGGCGCCGCTTCACAACCCGCCGGCCATCGACGGAATCCGCACCCTCCAGAGCCTCCGGCCGAGCGTGCCGGCGGTCGCCTGCTTCGACACCGCCTTCCACAGCACCCTTCCGCCCGAAGCCTCGGTCTACGGGATCCCCTGGGAGTGGACCGAAGACCTGGGCGTAAGGCGCTACGGGTTTCACGGCCTCAGCCACTCCTATGCCTCCCGGCGGATCGCCGAGTTGATGGGACAGAGACCGGGGGGCCTGAAGGTCGTCACCTGCCACCTCGGCGCCGGGGCCTCACTGGCGGCCGTCGACGGGGGCCGCTCGGTGGACACCACCATGGGCTTCACCCCGCTGGAAGGGCTGATCATGGCCACCCGGAGCGGGTCGGTCGACCCCGGCGCCCTGCTGTGGCTGCAGGAAGAGCTGGGTCTGTCGCCGGCCGAGATGACCCACAAGCTGGAGCACTCCTCCGGGTTGCTTGGGATGAGCGGCCGCTCGGCCGACACCCGGGAGATCTTCGCTGCTGCGGACGCCGGCGATGTCCACTGCAGGGTAGCGATCGATACCTACGCTGCCCGGGTCCGGAGCGGGATAGCTGCAATGTCGGCCTCCATGGGCGGCGTGGACGCGGTGGTCTTTACCGGAGGCGTCGGGGAGTCTTCCTCCCGGATGCGAGACTTATCTTGCCGGAACCTGGGGTTCCTCGGAGTCGAGCTGGACCCGGAGAGGAACAATAAGGCTGCCGGCGACGCCGGCATCTCGACCTCGGAGGCTCGAACCCCGGCATGGGTGGTTACGGCCCGCGAGGACCTGGAGATGGTTCGGGAGGTACGCCGCGTCTTGAACGGCTAACTAGGACCCGGGCGTTGTGGTGCGCCGCACGAAATAGGCGGCGGCCTCCGCCCTGCGGTTCACGCCCAGCTTGCTCAGGATGCTGGAGACGTAGTTCTTGATTGTCTTCTCGGCGAGATCCAGCTCATCGCCGATCTCCCGGTTGGTGTGGCCCTCGGCCAGCATCGCCAGGATGCGTTCCTCCTGGCCAGAGAGCCGCTGGAGCTTCTCGTCGCCAACCAGGTGCTTGCCCTTACGGAGGCGCTCGAGGATTGGTGCGGTTATCTGTGAGTCGAGCAGGCTTTCTCCCCGCCCTACCGCCCGGATGGCCCGAAGCAGGGCGTCGCCCTGGATCTGCTTCCGGACGTACCCGGAAGCGCCGGCCAGGATGGAGGCCAGCACAGCCTCGTCGTCGGCGAACGAGGTGAGCATCAGGACCTTCGTCTCGGGCAGGCTGCTGCGAATCTCCCGCGTGGCCTCGATGCCGCTCCCACCCGCCAGCCTGACGTCCATGACGATGACGTCCGGCCGGGCGATGGATGCCTCGGACACGGCATCCCTGACCGTGCCGGCCTCGGCCACCACGCTCAGGTCCTCCTCGGCGTCCAGGAGCTGCTGGATCCCACGGCGGACTATCTCGTGGTCGTCTACCAGCATGACCCTCAACTTTGCTTGATCCACGCCGCCTCCCTGTTAAGAATCCCGACTGTAAGGCACGGTAAAACGGCTTCTTAGGGCCTAATGGCCCTGCCTTGATAGGACTTTTAGGTTTGTCATCTAGGCAGAAGGACGCGAAGGCAGGTACCCGCCTCGGCGGTGGAGCGCAACTCTACGTCGCCGCCCAGTAGGCTGGCTCGCTGCTTTAGGTTCTCCAACCCGAAGCCCTTCCCCCGAACGCTGGGGTCGAAACCGATCCCGTCATCGTCTACCTCCAGGAGCGCTACCCCGTCCTGGTGGTACAGGCTCACCCGGCAGCTCGTAGCCTGCGCGTGCCGGGCCACGTTCGAAAGGGCCTCTCGGGTCAGCTGGACGATTTCGCTCGCATCGCTCTGAAATTCTGCTGCGATTTCCTCATCGATCTCGACGATCGTCAGCACCCCGCTCCTTTCCTGGAAGTCGGAGGCCAAGCTCCGGAGGGCATCGTCCAACTGGCGGGCCGACAGTTGGGAACGAAGGCCGAAGATGTAGTTGCGCAGCTCCTTGATGACCCGGTCCAGCTCGTCGACGGCGTAAGCGATCCGGTCGGCAACATCCGATGCCTCTGCCATGGCGGCGGTGGCCTGCAGGTTCATACCGACTGCAAATAGCGACTGGATCGCGCCGTCGTGCAGGTCCCGGGCAATCCGTTCACGGTCTTCGAGGACGGCGAGCCGGCGCAGCTGGTCCTGGGTGCGGCCGTATTCCAGAGCCACCGCTGCCTGTGCGGCCAGGTTGGAGATGGGGGCGAGGTCCTCCTGGAGAAACGGCCGGTTGGTGCCGAACCGCACCACCGCCATCGCTCCGAAGATCTTGCCTCCGGCCGACAGTGGCAGAAGCATTGCGGGCCCGGAAGGCGGCATTTTCACACCATCCGGCCGGTGAATTCGTGGGTCGTTTCCGGCGTCCGGCACTATGAACGCCTCTCCCGCCTGGATGGCCGCCCCCGAGAGGGAGCCGGCGAGGGGGATTTTGAGGTTGCGGAACTGCTCGGCGCCCTCCCCCTCTGCCGCGACAATCACAAGAGATTCGCCGTCGCCCGCCGGGGTGGAGATCGTGGCCAGGTCGGCCTGGGCGAGCTCGCAGGCGTACCGGGCGACCAGCCCAAGGACCTCGGCGGTATCGGAGTTCTCTAGAATTGCCGCCGAGATGGTCCGGCTCACCTCCAGCCGTCGCTGACGCAGCTCGTTGGCCTCGAACAACCTTGCGTTGTCGATGGCCGCCCCTGCCTGCGCGGCCAGCAACATAAGGGTCTTCTCGTCGTCCTCGGTGAAGTTGCCGCCGCCCTCCTTCTCCGTCAGGTAGATGTTGCCGAAAACCTCGCCCCGGGCCTTGATCGGCCCGCCGAGAAACGTCGACATCGGCGGGTGGTTGGGCGGGAATCCGTAGGACCGGGGGTCCCGGCTGATCTCGTCGAGCCGGAGCGGGCGGGGGTCCTTGATCAGCGCGCCCAGGATGCCGTGGCCCTGCGGAAGGGGTCCGATCCGCTGGCGTTCTTCCTGGGAAAGGCCGGTCGTCAGGAAATCGGAGAGCCAGCCCTCGCGGTTTATTACCCCGAGTGCGGCATAACGGGCCCCGGTAAGCTCGGCGGCCATCTCCACGATGCGCTGGAGCACGGTCTGGGTGGAGTGCTCTGCCGTCAACTGGAGTGCGGCTTGAAGAAGGCGTTCGTGACGCGTGCCGCGACCAAGTTGTGCCATCGTCTACCCAGTCCTATTACGCAGACAGATGTTGCCGGCCATTGGTCCCGAAGGCACTGGCCCTGCCGCGCCTTGTTCCGGCGCACCTAGTGTCTTAAGCATGACCGGAAGCTCAGATCATTCTGCCTCAGATCTGCCCAAAATTGAACAGAAATTGCGCTCGGTACCTCCTGCTGATCCACAGAGGAACGGTGTTCAGGTTTTTCGACAAAAGGCCACCATGAACCGGGTTATCGGCGGGAAAGAAGCGTTCGGTTCCGGTACGCGGCTTCTTAGCCGTGGGTGGTTCCGTCCCCCGGAAACTGACTGCTCGAACGGCTGAAGCTTAGGCCGAACAGCTTCCCGGGCCTCTCCCGTGACCCGACGGAGCAAGGACCTCCACGGCCCGGGCCAACTTGCCGAGGAACTCCGCCACAGCCAGCTCTGCCGCCATCTGAAAGTTCCGGTTGTACATAAAGCCGGCTGCAAGTCTTCCGGTTATGGAGCTGTTCAGCGAGAGGTGGCAGAGCGCCGGCCCCAGCCGGCTCAACGTGATCTCTCCCACCATGGCGATCAACGATGGGTCCTCGGTGGAGCACTGTATTGGGACGGCCACCCGTCCGTCCTCCTCGGTGGGCGGTCCCAGGTTGAGCTCACCCAGGTTCAGATGGCCACCGATCTCGCCCGGGAGAATTGCGGGCCGGTCCGGCTCCCCCCTGAACAGGGTCCTGTGCACCTGCTCGTCGTCGACGGCGCGCAGAAAAGCCGGCAGCGCAGCATCGAACGGGAGACCCAACGGCTCGTAACAGTAGATAAGCATGGAGTCAGTGTGCGGCCGGTCCCCTCGCAGAGTAAGTGACTAAAGACCCTGTACTCCCGGGCCTCATGACGAATTGGTCCTGACGCCGGTTCGGCCGGCCAGACCACCCGTCCCCTCCTCCACAGGACCTTCGGCCCTATCTGGGCGACGGATCCGCTGACAAAGTCATCTCCGGGACAACTGAAGGGAGATGAGATGACTCTGCACACCGAAAACCTCTCCAGAACCTCCGTCCCGGCCGCCGCCGACCGTGCCCTCTGGCGCAAGTGGTCCTTGGCGTGGCTGGGAGCGGTAGCCCTGGCCCTGCTGAATGCCACGGTTCGAGAGGTCGCCTACGTGGACGCCGTGGGCGAGCAGGCCGCCCACCAGATTGCGTCCATTGCACTGATCCTGCTGATAGGGGCTTGGGTTGCCCTCCTCGAGAGCCGGTGGCCCATCCCCTCAGCCCGCCAGGCCCTGGCCATCGGGTTCGCGTGGGCCGCAGCAACCGTTGCGTTCGAGTTTGTGTTCGGGTTCGCAACCGGAGTGAACCTCTCCGAGATCGTTGCCAACTACAACCTCGCCGACGGAAAGCTTTGGGTTCTGGTCCCGATCGCCACCGCTTTCATGCCGGCTGCGGTTCGGCGGGCCCGACTCCCACGGACCGCTCGCTAGGCACTGTCGACCCAGGAGGAAAACGATGGATCTCAAAGAGTTCATAGGCAAAGGCCAGGAAACCATGACGGTTCGGCGGGTCTTCGGCGAGCCGTACGTGCAGAACGGCGTCACGGTCGTCCCGGCGGCACGTATCCGCGGCGCCGTAGGCGGCGGCGGAGGCGACGACAAGAGCGAGAGCCACCAGGGCGAGGGCGAGGGGGGCGGGCTCATCCTCCACGCCGCTCCCGTCGGCGTCTACGTGATCCGTGGGGAGAAGGTCACCTGGGTTCCCTCTTTCGACCTCAACCGCGTGATCCTCGGCGCACAGCTGACCGCAGTGGTGGCCCTGGTCGTTTCGAGGTCATGGGCTCCAAGGAGCTCGGGACGCAAGGCCAGGTTCGGACGCAAGCACCTGATCAAGAAAGGATCGTGAGATGACCGGTACGAAGGCGAAGGTAGCCAACGGCTACCGAATTGGGTGGGGACTGTTCTTCGTGGCTTCGGCAGTCTTCAACGCGGTGGTCACGCTGCCCAACTCCGAAAAGGTCCTGGAAGCCTTCGAAGGGCTTTCGGTTCCGGGGGCAGACACCCTGCTTCGGGCACTCATGCCCTTCGCCGCGGGGCTGATCGCTGCCGTGGTGGTTATGGAGGCCGTTGTCGGCGCCCTGATCCTGTCCAAGGGGTACCGGGCCCGCCTGGGCCTGGCGGCATCGATGGCCTGGATCGTGGGGTTGGTGCCGTTCCTCAGCTGGTACGGTGCCGTCAACCTGGTGCTGGCATTGAGCCTCATTCCGGTGCTGGGCCGGGAATACGACAAGAGCCTTTATGACATGACTTTTGGGCACCTGGGAGGTAAGAGTCCCGGCGTGGTTCTCAGGTTTTCCACCCTGGCGGTGACCGCACTCATGGCCTTCGCGGGCTTCTTCGGCGGAGTGGCTCTCATGACCAACGACGATTTCGTTCCGGGCGGTTACCTGGAGAAGACTCCGTTTTCGTCCTGGGTGATCCCAGGGATCCTGCTCCTTGCCTTCGTAGCCCTACCGATGCTCGCAGCAGCGGCAGTGATTACTTTCCGCCGGTCGGTCTCGGGGCTGGCGGCGGCGGCAGCCGGCGCCCTCCTGGCTGCGTGGATAGTCGGCCAGCTGACGATGCTGGACTACGGGATGGTTCTCCAGCCCGCGATGCTGCTGGCGGGTCTGGGGATCGCGGGGATGGGCTTGCTGATCCACGCTCGAACCGGGGAGAAGCGCTGGGAGCTGTCCGGCGCCCTGGACGAGTACCTGAGCCGTTTCCACCTGAACCGCCCCGGCCGTCGAGGACGCTTTGCGGGAGGCCTCAGGTAAAGCGCTTCTGAACAAAACATCGAATCAAGCGAACAAAGGAGGTGGCTCATGGCCATGGCAGGCACAGATCCGGGCACCACACAGTCCGGAACGTCCAGGGTTCTGCGCAGGAGCAGAACCGACAGGGTAGTTGGAGGGGTCTGCGGCGGGCTGGGCGTGTACTTCGGTCTGGACCCCATTGTGTTTCGAATCGCATTCGTCATCCTCGCCCTGGCTGGCGGCGGAGCCGGCGTTCCGATTTACCTGGTCGCCTGGATCCTCATGCCGGAGGGACAATCTACGCCTCCGAGTCCCGAGGCCAGGTCCACCAACCCAGCGTCGTTGGTGATCGGAGCCCTCTTCGTAGCAATAGGGCTGGGGCTGCTGGCAGACATGGTGGCACCATGGTTCGACCGCCTGTTCTGGCCCGCACTGCTCGTGGGACTCGGCATTTTCGTGATTACGGGAAGCCGTAGTAGGGAGGGAACGAAATGACCGTCTCACACACTTCAGGGGGATTCTCCCGCCTGTCGAGGGGGCGTGCGCTTACCGGAATCACACTCGTCGGAGTAGGCGTACTTTGGCTTTTGGAGACTGCAGGCGTCGGTCGCGTCGACTGGTTCTACGTCCTTCCCGGCATTCTCGGCTTGATCGGGATTGCGATGATCGCCGGTGTGGGGGGACATTCGGCCGGCGGTTTGATGCCTCTGGGCTTTGTCCTCATTGCCATCATGTTCCTGGGCACACTCGTTCCGAGGAGCCTGCAGCCGGGCGCCAGCGTGGGAAACCGCTCGTTCTTACCGGCAACCGGCTCCGAGCTGAAAAACGACTACAGGCACGGAATGGGCAACCTCGAGGTGGATCTTCGCCGGCTGGACCTAGTTGGTTCGCGGAGTGTCACCGCCTCCGTAGGCATGGGAGAGCTCGTTGTACGGGTTCCGGAAGGGATGAAAGTGGACATCCGGGCAACCGCCGGCATGGGCGACCTCAGCGTCTTCGGAAGTGAGCGAAGCGGCGTGGCTCCCGCGCTCAACTACCGTTCCCCGGGTCGCGCCGATGGCGACGTTCTCGAGCTTCAACTGTCGGTTGGAATGGGAACTGTGGAGGTGCGGCGATGATTCAAACGAAGATCGCAGGAGCATGGTTTCTGATAATTGCCCTCTTGTTCACCGGCGACCGGCTCGGCTACCTCAGCCTGAGCGCAACGGCGTTTGCGTCGGTGGTGCTGATAAGCATCGGCACGACCATGATGTTCCGAACGGAGCCCGGCGACACCCACGCCCGGTAGTCAACCCCCTACGTACACGAGGCCGGATCGAAAGTCCGGCCTCGCTTTTTTTGCCCGGTTCACTCCGGGCGGTTGGTACGTCCGACGAGTGTTGCGTGCGCGTGCCGGGCGGCAGCGTCGCTGACCGAGCCCAGAATTCCCCGGAGCACAGGCCCATGTCCGCGGGAGCCTACGACAACCAGGTCGAAGCCGCCTTTGTCCGCCTCCTCCAGGACCAGGTGATGAGGTGAACCGTCGGTTGCAACCGTCTCAGTCTGAAATCCCGCCCGACGCAGGACCTCTCCCATCCGGTCCGCTTTCTCTTTTGCCTTCTCGGTGTAGTCGCCGACAAGCGCCGGATCTAAGCCGACCATTGAGGGGTAGGGATATCCGCCCGCCATCGTGTAGGGGATCTTGGCGACTGAGACGACCGTGACCTCGCAGCGTGACGGGTCCACCAGCGAGGCGAAGTCCGAGACGGCCGCACCTGCAGCCCCGGATCCGTCCGTAGCAACCAGGACCTTCAGCTTGCCCTCAGTCCTCGGCGGTTCGTGAACGACCAGAACCGAGACGGGGCTGTTGTGGAGGACGCAGGTGCTTACGCTGCCCAGGAGGATGTGCCCCAGCCAGCTATGACTCCCCGCGCCTACCACCACCAGGTCGAACATCCCCTCTCGGGCTCTTTCGACGATGGACCGGCCCGGCAGACCTTCGACCACCTCGCCCTGGACGGTGAAACCCTGCTCCTCGAATCCGGCCACCGTCCGGTCCACCACAGCCTGCGAGGCTGCGCGAACCTTCTCGGTCAGGTCGGGAGCCAAAATGTAGGTCTCCGGGAACATGGGCAGGCTGTCCGCTACCGAGAGGATTGTGATCTCGCTGTCGGACGGTTGTGCCGATGCCATCAGCAGTTTGGCCGCCGCCCCGGACGCCTCCGAACCATCGGTTGCAAACAGAATCTTCATCGCTCCACCTGCCTCTCGTCGAAACCTCCAATGCTTACCTTCAGGCTCGCGCCGCTACGAGACACGTCTAAGGGCCGTTCAGACCTGGATCCGGGGGACTTTGTGCCCTAAGAAACGGGGACGCCCCCCGGTCCGAAAGACCTGAAATCGCCGGGCCAATCGGCCCTAGGGTTGCGGCGGCGTTCGGCACCATGATCGGTATGGCAGGTGCGGTGAAGGAGAACTCGATGAGACTGGCCGATCGGACGGCAGGCGGGCACCCGGCGCATTCCACGGGGCCGATGACCCGTCATTCCTCTGCAGGGCGCCGGAACAACACCTCAACTGCCCTTACGGTTGTTGCCGGTGCGCTGGGAGTGGCCCTGGTGGCCTGGGCCGGCACCGACCTGCGCCTTTTGGTGCCTGCGCTGCTCTCCGCAACCGGCGTCATTCTGCTAGCAGCAAAAAGAACCCGGTTGACGCGCCTGCTGGTGCCTGCCGGACTTATTTTGATCGCCTTGATCTTTCTGCAGTACGTCACGCCCCCGGGCTGGCAGCTCGGGCGCACCTTCGGAAGCCGGTCGGTGGCCCCGCAGACGGCAACCTCCGATGGGATTGAAATCACTCATGTCATGGGGACACTGCACGTCGACCTGACTGAGACCGACCCTGAAGGAGCGGGCTACGTATCTGCGACCATCGGTGCAGGCACCCTGGTCGTCACTGTTCCGGCGGAGGTCGATGTCCAAGTCAAGGCCCGAGCAGGGATTGGTTCGGTCAATTTGTTCGGGCAGCAGCGCAGCGTCCTTGGAGCGACCCTGGTGACCAGCGAGAGCGTTACCAACGCCACGGAGATTCTTCGGCTCGACCTTTCAGTGGGCGCCGGCTCAATCGAGGTCCGGCGATGACCTTCGGGCGAACGTCCGGAGGAGTATTCCTTGCGCTAGGTTTGGTCACCCTCGCCGAACGGCTCGGCTACCTGGAATTGAACTCGGTGGTCTTTCTGGCACTCGCAATCCTGGGTGGAAGCCTCATTTCCCTTACTCGAGCGTTTGGCACGTACCGCACTGGGGCGGGACGTCCGAGTGAGCGCCCCAAGGACTCCAGGTGAAACAAATGCTCCTAATGCGCCGCTGGGGACGACGAGGCCACGCTGAGGGCGCCGCCCACGTGTAGTGCCCAACGGCGAACCTCGTCGGGACTACAGCCGGCTCGGTCAAACACCCCGGCAACACCGGAATCCGGGCCCAAATCGAGTTCTGAGTCGAACAGTTTGTGTTCCAGGGGGTCGGCGAGGGAGTTCAACAGACTCAACTCCGACTTCGATTCCAGCTCGGTGTTTCCGGTCGACCCGCTCGAGAACAACCACACCATGCGGTGGCGGAGTTGACGCTTGTGGTCCCTGACGAACTCTTTTGCAGCGCCGATCCAACGGCCGTTCTGGACGGCGCTGCCGGCCACCACTGCGTCGTATTCGTCCAGAGAGGTGATGTCTTCCAAAGACATAAGTGTTGTGTCGAATCCCGACGCCATAAACGTCTGGGCAAGCAGCTGCGATATTTCAACAGGCGTCCCATGGGCGACTGTGACCAGCACTCTAAAGCTGGTTTTAGGAGCACGCGTATGGGTGCCCGGCAGCCGTGCCGGATTATCCATCGGGGTTCGATGCAGATTTCATCACCGATTCCAGGGTGACCTTTTCCGGATCCTCCCCGCGGGCTATTGCTCCGAGGATGTCCTCTTTCGTGGCGTAACCCTCGACCTTTCCGTACCGGTCCAACACCGTTAGGGAGTCCATTAGCCGGGCAGCCAGGGTTCTAGCCGCCTCGGCCAGGGAGAGATGCCGGTCCGCGGAAACGGCGAATTCATTGGATTCCATCTGAACCTCCTCCGATTCGTTCCAGATTCCTACGAATCCGGGTGCGAAACCAGGGCCGAAAGTCACATCAATCTTGGGACCTCCAGCCACGCTCAAGGCTTTGGTCCCGGAAAGATGGGGTCGATCGACCCTGCCGGCTGAGGGGCCGGCGACTCACAATCGACAACATGCTGAATCACAACCGGGAGGCGACATGGAGACGATCGGCAAAATTGAAGGGACCGGCAGCACCCAGCAAGCAGGAGCTCGGGCCGATGACGAGCTGATCAGTCCGTGGCCCCGCAAGGTTCTCTTGGCCTGTGACGGCTCGAAGCATTCGGCTAAAGCAGCCAACATCGTGGCGGCGATGGTTTCACCCGGGTCGAAGGTGCGGGTCATTACCGTACAAAGCTACGAATTCGCTGCCTACACGGGGGAGTGGGGACCACTGAGCGACGAGCCGGAGAGGCAGGAACGCCTGAGGTCCATCATCAGGCAGGTATTTCGTGAGCCTTTGGAGCTCCTCAAGAAGTCCAGTTGCGAGGTTGAGCGGACCAGCCGCCTGGGGAACCCGGCAGAGCAGATCCTCGAAGAAGTCGGCGAATGGCATCCCGACCTTCTGGTGGTAGGGAGGGCGGGCATGGGCGGAATGTCAAGGCTTCTGCTCGGAAGCGTCTCCACCCACCTGGTCAAACACACGCCGGTGCCGATCCTGGTGGTTCCCTAAAGGTCGCCCGGAGCCGGCTTCGGGGTGCGGCCTCCCGGCGGTTCGGAGGTGGGCGTGGTCTGCAGTGCCTCAAGCAGCCGCAGAATCTGATCGTTCTGCCAGCACAGGTGGTCGAAGGAACGCTGGTTGACCTCGTAGTCGTGCTCCGCCATATCCCGGTCCTTGGCCGCCTGACGGTTCTGCGACATCATCACTATCGGCCCGGTGTACGCCGCCTGGAAAGAGAGCACCAGGTTGAGAAGGATGAAGGGAAAGGGGTCGAAAGGCTTTCCCCGCATCACTTGCACGGCCACGAAGCCGTTGTAGAGGATCCAGAGCGAAAGTATCGAGGACTGCAGGATTATGAAGGGCCAGGATCCCACCCTGGCAGCGAGCGCATCCGCTACTCTTTCGCCGGTAGTCCGACCGTCGGTGTGCCTCAGGTTGACCGGATGTTGCCTTCCGTCTGAGCCCGAACTCATGCAGCACCCTCCCGCTCTATCGATCCCCCGAATCCGACCTGCTGGGAGCGATCCTAAGAGACGGCCGTTTCGGGACGGCGAATCGAGAGCTCAGGCAGCGAGGTCCCGCCGCTCGAAGGTCATCACCGCAAGCCCCAGGAACAAGGCCGCCGAGATGACCAGGACGGCGGCACTCGCCGGACTGGGTCCATTGCGAAGGGGCTGGAAGCCGCTGGAGTGGTACAGAGGCGAAAGCTTCTGGTAATCGCTCAGCCAGTCGACCAACGGCGCCAGCGAGTTGAGCAGGAAGGCGCCCAGGGCCAAAGCGGATGAGACGGCGATGGCGATGCCCCGCCGGCCGGTGGCGCACCCCACCAAAAGCGCTACTGCCCCGAACTGGGTTCCGAGGAGCATTGCCCCCAAAACGGCCGCCGCCAGGTTGCCCAAATTCAGTGGTTCGTCGATCAGCCGGCTCCCCACTGCCAGCGTCAAGAACAGTCCGCCGGACATGGCGATCATGCCGACTGCGAAAGACCCGAACTTCTCCACAACCACGCGGCTTCGGGTCACGGGGGCGGACAACAGGAGATCGATGGTCTTCTCGGACTCCTCCTTGGTCGTGGCGGAGGACCCGAAACCTATGGCCGCCATGAGAAACAACAGTGGAGCGGTCATGCTGAACATCTCCACGTCCAGGTATCCGGTCAGGGTAGTCATCTCCTGCATGCCGAAGATTGACTTAAGGGCGTCCGGGTAGGCGTCGAGCATCTGCTGAAGTTGGGGTAGCTGGCCCCGGATGCTCGGAAATATGGCCAGATACATGACCGTCATGCCGGTCAGCCCCGCGGTCCACGCCAGCGTGGATACCCGGCGGTCGTGAAGAGTTTTGCCGAAAACGCTACGCAGCATCGCCGCTTCCCTCCTTGCTGTAATAGCCCATGAAAATCTCTTCCAGGTCGGGCTCGTGAGTGACGAGGTTCACTACGTCGTAACGGGCCAGGGCCTTGATCAGCCCGTCCATCGAGCCATCCACGACGAGGCGGACCATCGGCCCCACCTGCTCCGCAGCCTTGATGCCGGGAGCTCCGCCAAGTGCGTCGGGATCCACCTGACCGGCAAAGGTCACGTCCACCCTCCGGACCGCCCTGCGCTTTAGGTCGGACATCAACTCGACCGCAACGAGCCGGCCCTCCCGCAAAATGCCCACCCTGTCCGCAACCCGCTCTACCTCCGAGAGGACGTGCGACGAAAGAAACACCGTGCGCCCGTCTGCGGCCACCTGCCGGACGAGCTCCTGGACCTTGTGCTGCATCATCGGGTCCAGGCCCCGGGTGGGCTCGTCCAGGATCAACAGCTC
>DASTUJ010000088.1 GCA_035759705.1 Actinomycetota bacterium
GCCGCCGCCGTCGCCGACTGGGCGGAGCGCGGCCGCTGGGTGGTCGACAAGCTGAAGTCGGTGTCCACTGCAAGCCAGACGGGCGTGATAGCCGACCTGAAGGCGCTGAATGCCGTCTACACCCCCTTCTGGGCGGCCAACCGGGTGTTCGTCAAGGGTGGGGGCCGGGCGGCTCTCGACTCGCTGGCGGCACGCGCCGAGGTGGCCAGGATCTCGGCGCCCAGGACCTATCAGCTGCCCGAAGAAACGCAGGCCGCGGCGCCCGCCGACTTCGTCGAGTGGAACATCGAAGACATCGGCGCCAACCAGGTCTGGGAGCAGTTCGGGGTGCGAGGCGAGGGGGTGGTCGTGGGGAGCATCGACTCCGGCGTCGAGTTCGAACATCCCGCCCTGGTCGACCGGTACCGGGGCCGCAAGCCGGACGGCACCTTCGACCACAACTACAACTGGTACGACCCGGAGCGGGTCTGCACCGCCTCGGGAACCAGGCCCTGCGACGACGACGGTCACGGTACCCACACGATGGGCATCGCGGTCGGCGACGGCGGCGAGGATCTGCATTTCGGCGTCGCCCCGGCGGCCCAGTGGATCACCGCCAAAGCCTGCCGGCCCACGACCTGCTCCGACTTCGCCCTGATGGCCGCCGGGCAGTGGATGCTGGCGCCGACCGATCTCAAGGGCGGCAACCCGGACCCGGCCCGCCGCCCCCAGGTGATCACCTTCTCGATCGTGAACCCGGACGGCCGGGACCCGTTCTACCGCCCGGTTGTCCAGGCGTGGCTGGCCTCCGGGCAGTTCGGGAGCTTCGCCAACGGCGAGACACCCATCGACAAGTGCTCTACGGTAGCCTCTCCGGCCGCCTATCCCGAGGCCTACGGGGTCAACCCGTACAGCCAGTTCGGCGGCATCGGAGGTGCCTTCGGCCCGTCGCCGTTCGACGCCGCGATCAAGCCCAACCTGGCGGCGCCCGGCTTTTCGATCTTCAGCAGCACGCTCGGGGGCGGGTACGAGCTGCGCGGCGGCAGCTCGATGGCTGCGGCACACGTCGCCGGTGCGGCGGCGTTGGTGCTCTCGGCGGCCGGAGCGCTCTCCGGCGACGTCCACGGCACACGGTCGCTGCTCGACTCCACCGCCGGCGACGCCTTTGACTTCCTAGGTTGCGGCGGGCCGCCCGAGAAGAACAACGTCTGGGGGGAAGGGCGGCTGCACGTCCTGACCGCCGTGTCGAAGGCGATCGAAGGATTCGCCTCCCCGTTGAACGGCACCGTCACCGATTCGGTTTCGCAGCAGCCGGTCGCCGGCGCACTCGTTGAGGTAACCGGGGGCAACTCCACGGCAACCTCGGCCGAAGGCCTCTACCACCTCTTCCTCTATCCCGGTGACTACGACGTCACGATCAGCGCCTACGGCTACGACCCGCAGACCTTCCCGGTCACCGCCTCTCCGGGCGAGGAGATCGTTCGTAACGTCGCTCTCGTCCCGCAGAGCGGGACGACGATCTCGGGGAGGGTGACCGACGGCGGGGGACACGGCTGGCCGCTGGCCGCCCGGATCGACATCGCGGGCTTTCCCGGCAGCCCGATCTTCACCGACCCGGCGACCGGGCTCTACTCGGTCGACCTCAAGGGAGGCGCGCACAAGTTGACCGTCTCGGCGGAGCTGGGGGGCTACATTCCAGAGACCCGGCAACTGGCCGTCCCGCCCGACGCCACCACCCAGGATTTTGCGCTTCTGCCGGATCCGGACTGCCGCGCCCCCGGCTATCACTTGGGCAGCGCGGGGCTGTTCGAGGCCTTCGACGGCGGCCTTCCCGACGGCTGGCAGGTGGTGAACAACACCGGCGGCTCCCAGTGGAGGTTTGACGATCCGGGGGGCCGCACCAATCAGACCGGGGGCGAAGGAACGTTTGCGATTGTCGACAGCGACGCCGCCGGGCCCGGCGACCTGCAGGATACCGAGCTCGTCAGCCCCCTGATCGACCTGACCGGCGCGGCGGAGCCTGTCGTCCGCTTCGCCACCGATGTCCGTGCCTTCAGCGACGAGAACTTCGACGTCGACCTCAGCATCGACGGCGGCGGCACCTGGGACAACATCTGGCACAAGGCCGGCGAGGAGGGGTTCGGCAACCTCCGCGGCCCCCGGATTGAATCCGTGCCCGTTCCGCAGGCCGCCGGCCAGCCGGATGTGCGGGTGAGGTTCCACTACCACGTCGGGGACTTTGACTACTGGTGGCAGGTCGACGACGTCCTGGTCGCCGGGGGCGGCGGCTGCGTGAAGGACGCCGGGGGCCTGGTTGCGGGGTTGGTCACCGACGCAGTGACCGACGCCCCCCTTGCGGGCGCTCAGGTGCGCGGAGCCGGGTCCGGCGAGGCGGCCTCGAGCCTGCGAGGAACCTACGCCCTCTTCGCCCCGGTGGGCAACCGCTCGTTCACCGCCTCCAGTGACGGCTTCGAGGACGAAACCCGGACGGTGAACGTGGTCGGCGACACCACTGTGCGCCTCGATCTCGCGCTGGACTCGGGCCGGCTGGTGTTCGACCCGGAGGAGATCGTGGAGGAGGTCGAGCCGGGCGGCCGGCGCACGGTGAACCTGAAGGTGACCAACGACGGCACGGCGCCCGCCTCCTTCAGCCTGCAGGCAGACGACCGGGGCTCGGAAGGCGAAAGTGCACCGGCGTCGGGCTCCTCGCCCACAGTCACGAGAGTGCCCGTCGAGAACGTCCAGCTCGGTTGGATCAGCAGCACCGCCGCCGCCGGCCCCGAACCGGTCACCGCGGCCTCTGAAGGGGTTTGGGAGCGGGTGGCTCCCTACCCGGTCAGAGTCTTCGACCAGGCAAGCGTGACCGGCGACGGCAAGGTGTACTCGGTCGGCGGGGTTTCCGGTGAGTTGGATATCGACGACCTGTTCATCTACGACCCCGCCACCGACCACTGGGAAGCCGGTCCCGAGATGTCCTACGGGCGCACCCGGCCGGGGGCGGCGTTCATCGACGGGAAGCTCTACGTGGTGGGCGGCTGGGACGACGGCGGCAGGCCGCTGCGCAAACTCGAGGTCTACGATCCGGTCGCCCGCGAGTGGTCTGCCGGACCGGACATGCCCGCAGCCCGGGCCGCTGCGGGAGTGGCGGTCGCCGGCGGGAAGCTCTACGTGGTGGGCGGGTGCGTGGTAGGCGGCTGCGGTCCGGACGACGGGGTTTACCGTTTCGATCCCGAAACCGGATCCTGGGAGGCGCTCGCCGCCTACCCGTTCGACGTAGCCCACACCGCGTGCGGCGGAGTCCTGGGGGTCGTGTACTGTGCCGGCGGCTTCGACCGGTCCCTCACCGCGGTGGCCGACGCCTTTGGCTACGACGATGCGTCCGACACGTGGCTGCCGGCCCCACCGCTCCCGTTCCCCCTGGGGCTGACAAACAACGCGGTGGCGAGCGGCCGGCTGGTCCTGGTGGGAGGCATCGACGAGCGCAACTTCCAGGTCGACAGCACCCTCGCCTTCGACCCGGTCTCAAGCACGTGGGAGTTCTTCGAGCCTCGGGCGGATGCCAGCTACCGGGGATCCGCCGCCTGCGGGCTGTACTCGATAGGGGGGATAACCCCTCAGCACCCCTTCCCGCGCGTCCGCCTGGTGGAGCGCCTGGGAGGGTTCGACACGTGCGAGGAGAGAGCAAACAACTGGCTGACCCTGGACCGTACGACTGGAGAGCTGGCGCCGGGGGAGAGCGTGACCATTCACGTGACTGTGGACGCCGGGGACCTGCAGCCCGGATCCTACTTCTCGGCTCTGGGCGTCGATGAGGACACCCCGCGCATCGTCCAGCCGGTGTTCGTGGAGATGAAAGTTGCCCGGCCTGCCTCGTGGGGAACCGTGCAGGGGGTGATCTCCGGGCTCGGCCGGTGCGACTCACCGGGCAGCCCTCTGAGCAACGCCGACGTGTCGGCCAACGGCCTGTCTTCCCCCTCCGGGCGCGACGGCAGGTACAGCTTGTCGGCCGACGCCGCCGGGGGCCCGGTTGCGGTTACGTTCCAGGCACCGGGCTACCTGGACAAGACGGTTCAGGTGACCCTGGCCGCAGGCCAGACGGTTACCTCCGACGTGAACCTGACCCTCGACCGCCCCTGTGTCTCGGCCGATCCCGAGCGGGTAAACGTTCAGGTGGTGCAGGGGGCCACCGCAACCGCCCCGCTAACCCTGCGCAACACCGGCCCCCGTTCCGCAAGCGCCCGCGCCGGCGAGACCGAGTTCGCGCTCGACCCGGTCGCGCCCTCGAACGCGGTGGACGCCCAGAGCCCGCCCGGCCGTCTCCCGGATCGCAGCCGCCCCGACCCTGGAGGGGTCGCGCCCTCCTGGTTCCAGGGGACGCCGGCGCTGGGGTACATGGACCAGTACGGGGCGGCGCAGTGCGACGGTGACCCCAACCGCTTCTACCTGGCCACCGGTATCACGGCCGGGGTTTACACCGACACCCTCGCCCGTTACGACTCCACCGACAACAGCTGGACCGAGCTGGCCCCCCTTCCCCAGGACGCGTGGCCAGGCGACTTCAGTCATTTCGGCGTAGCCCAGCCGGCGGCGGTCTGCGAAGCGGGCAGGATCCACGTAATGGGGGGCTACCACCAGGCCGTGCCCCAGGACACGCATTTCGTCTACGACATCGGGGCCGGTAGCTGGAGTACGGCCGCTCCTCTCCCGCGCAAGGTTTTCGGAGCGGCTGCGGCGAGCTGGAACGGGAAGATCTACCTCGCCGGCGGCGCGGTTACCCTGTCCGACGGCACCACCGACGAGGTCGACGTCTACGACATCGCCACCGACACCTGGGCGGTGCTGCCGGCCCGGATGCCCCTGCGCACCGAGCGGGCGGCTTCCGTCCAGGCCGGCCGCTACCTGTACCTGCTCGGGGGAGCCGACGACCTCGGCCCCCCGGTCAACTACAAGCAGACGCAGCGCCTGGACCTGGTAACCGGCACGTGGAGCATGGGCCCCCCGCTGCCCAGGGAGTCCGTGAGCTCGGCGATGGCCGCCACCGGCACCGCCGTCTACCTGATATCCGGGTGGACTCTCCACCCCAACGGCTTCGCCACCCAGACCGACAAGGTGATGCGCCTGGAGACGGCCTCCTGGCCGGCCGGCACCTGGACCCAGCTTGATCTCACCCCTTACTCGGCGGGAAACAACAAGGGGTACTGCACCGAGGGGGTCACCGGCGGGGAGATCTCGGTAGCGGGCGGATTCGGCAACGGTTTCATCTTCAGGAACCTGCTGATGCGCAGCGTGGCGCCCGAGCGGTGCCCGACCATCCGCTCCGACGTGGGCTGGCTTTCGGTCGATCAGGTGTCGAGCACCATCGCCGCCGGAGGGTCGAAGACCCTGAGTGTCAAGGTGGACGCCAAGGGACTGACCCCCGGCAGCCACGTCGCCACCCTGTTGGTCGAGACAACGGACCCGGGAGCCCCCGAGTTGCGGGTGCCGGTGACTGTGGAGGTGGGCGCCGCTCCCCCTGTCACCGCCTACGTCTCGCTGGCTACGGCGGCCACCGTGGGCGGGGTGGCGGTCGCCGACGAGGACATCGTTGCCCTGGGACCGGCCGGATCGGTGACCCCGTACTTCGACGGGAGCGACGTGGGGGCGAGCGGGCTGGCCCTCGACGCCTTTGCCCGTTTGGCCGACGGCTCGCTGGTGTTGTCGTTCACCGCGCCGGGTACCTTGCCCGGAGTGCCGGGAACCGTCGACGACTCGGACCTCGTGCGCTTCCGGCCGGATTCGCTGGGGGCCACCACCGCCGGCTCCTACGAGATGTGGTTCGACGGCAGCGACGTAGGTTTGTCGACCACCGCTGAGAACCTCGACTCGGTGGAGGTGCTGAACGACGGCCGCGTGGTGGTGTCGACCACCGGCGACGCCAAGCTCACGGGCCTGACCGCCACCGACGAGGACCTGCTGATCTTTACGCCCCAGTCCCTCGGGGCCACGACCGCCGGGTCGTTTGCGCTGTGGTTCGACGGCAGCGACGTCGCCATGGCTGCCTCCAGCGAGGACGTCGATGCAGCAGCCCTCCGGGGCGACGGCGCCATCCTGCTCAGCACCACCGGCGTTTTGGGCGTAACCGGCCTTGCCGCCGGCAAAGAGGACGTCGTGGCATTTTCGCCTTCCCGGCTCGGACCCACCACGGCCGGCAGCTTCGCGCCGGCGCCGGTGGTGGACGGCAGCACCATCGGGCTGAAGGGCCAGAACATCTCGGGGGTTGAGCTGCCATGAAGCTTCGCGGCCTGATCCTGGTGTTGCTGCTCCTGGCAGGCCTGATCGCAGCGGCTACCCCCGCCTCGGCACAGACCGAGAGTGAGGCCTCGCCGGTGCCCAGCCCGGAGGCGACACCCGAGCCGACGCCCACCCCGGAGAGCGAGCCGGCGCCGGTCGAGGCAGCAGTCGCCAAGGAGATCGAAAAGGACGGCAAAGCGGACTTCTGGGTCAGGTTCGAGGCCGAGGCCGACCTCCGCACCGCATCCCGCATCACAGATTGGAATGCCCGCGGGAAGTTTGTGATGGACACCTTGAGGGGCTTGGCGGATCGAAGCCAGGCCCAGGTGAAGGACGAGCTCGAGCGGCTGGGGACCGATTTCAAGCCGTTCTGGATCGAGAACACCATCTTCGTGCGCTCGGGCGACGAGAAGACCCTGAAGGCGATGGCCGCCCGGCCCGAGGTGGCCAGTATCGACGCCGACCACATCTTCGATCTGCCCGAGCCGGAGCCGGGCGCCGACCTGGCGCTGGTCGACGCGGTCGAGTGGGGCATCGACAACATCAACGCCGACGAGGTCTGGAGCACGTTCGGCGTGCGCGGCGAGGGAGTGGTGGTCGGCAGCATAGACACCGGCGTCCAGTTCAACCACCCCGCCCTGGTCGAACAGTACCGGGGCAACAACCACAACGGCACGTTCAGCCACGACTACAGCTGGTTCGATCCGCAGTCCGATTGCGGGAGCCCATCGTTGGAGCCCTGTGACGACGTCGGGCACGGCTCGCACACCGTGGGCACGATGGTGGGCGACGGGGGGCCGGAGGCCCGCATCGGCGTCGCTCCGGCTGCGCAGTGGATCGCAGCCAAAGGGTGCGAGGACCGGGGGTGCTCCGAGTTCGCCCTTTTGTCCTCCGGGCAGTGGATGCTGGCGCCCACCGACCTGAACGGCCGCAATCCCGACCCCAGCCGGCGGCCGCAGGTGGTCAACAACTCCTGGGGCGGGCGCGGCGGCGACACCTGGTACGAGTCAACCGTGCAGGCGTGGGTGGCTTCCGGCATGTTCCCCTCCTTCTCCAACGGCAACTCCGGCTTCGGGCTCTGCGGGACCGTCGGCGCTCCGGCCGAGTACTCCGACAGCTACGGAATCGGCGCCTACGACATCGACGACAACATTGCGAACTTCTCCAGCCTCGGCCCGGGCACCGACGGCGGCGCGAAGCCGGATATCTCGGCCCCGGGCGTCGACGTGCGCAGCAGTGTCCCCGGCGGGGGTTACCAGGCCTTCAACGGCACCTCGATGGCGTCCCCCCACCTCTCGGGTGCGGTGGCGCTGCTGATCTCGGCGGCGCCTGCGCTGCTGGGCGACGTCCCGGCGATTCGGTCGGTGCTGGACGGCAGCGCTCGCGACGCCCCCGACTCCGAGGAGTGCGGAGGATCGGCCGCCGACAACAACACCTTCGGCGAGGGCCGCCTGGATGCCCTGGCGGCGGTCGACTCGGCGCCGCGCGGAGATCCGGCAATCCTCAGCGGCACCGTGACAAACGCCGTCAACGGCGCGCCGGTGGCGGAGGCGGAGGTGTTGATCGAGGGCGGCCTGGTGCCGCGCCGGGTCGACACACGCTCCGACGGAACCTACGAGGCGAGGCTTGCGGCCGGCAGCTACGACCTCACCGTCGCCGCCTACGGGTGGGAGCCGGAATCGGCCTCGGTGACGCTTGTCCCCGGAGCGACCGTGACGCGCAACTTCGCACTGACGCCGATCCCGATGGTGACCGTAAGCGGCACGGTAACCGACGGGTCGGGGCACGGCTGGCCGCTCTACGCCCGAATCGACATCGCGGGCTACCCGGGAGAGCCGGTGTTCACCGATCCGGTAACCGGAACCTATGCGGTGGACCTGATCCCCGGGGTGACCTACCGGGCGACCGTGACCGCGCTGATCGGAGGCTACCGGACCCAGACGCGCGAGCTCAGCCTGCCCGGGGATCCGCCCCAGCAGAGCTACGAGATGGCCGTCGTCGGCGACTGCAGGGGACCGGGCTACATAGCGGGCGAAGAAGCTTTTACCCAGACCTTCGACTCACCTACGGTTCCGGACGGCTGGCAGGTGGTCGACAACGCAGGAACCGGGGTGGTGTGGAACTTCCACAACCCCGGCGGGCGGGACAACCTGACCGGGGGTGACGGCCGCTTTGCCATCATCGACAGCGACATCGGCGTGCTCAGCACGGACACCGAGCTGATCTCTCCCTCATTCGACCTTTCCGGCGCCGCCAACCCCAACCTGCGGTTCAACGAGGATGTTCGGACCTTCGGGGACGAGATCTTCGATGTCGATGTCAGCATCGACGACGGATCGAGCTGGACCAATGTGAGACGGGTCGAGGGGGAGGGTGGTACCGGCGACCTCCGGGGCCCGCGGCTGGAACAAATCGCCCTACCGATGGCCGCCGGTGAGCCCGACGTGCGGATCCGGTTCCACTACTACAACGCCGAGTTCGAGTGGTGGTGGCAGGTAGACAACTTTGCGCTCGGAGACCCCGGCTGTGCAACGGTGCCCGGAGGCCTGCTGGTCGGGACGGTCACCGACGGGCTCACCGGCGATCCGGTGGACGGTGCTCTGGTGGTTGCCGGCGATGCTCCCTTTGCCGAGGACGCCAGCGAGCCGACCCCGGAGGATCAGGCGGTAGCCGACGGCTTCTACATGCTATTCGCCCCCGAGGGAACCCAGTCGGTGACCGCCTCGAAGAAGCTGTATGCCGACGGGAGCAAGCAGGTAACTCCCGCGCTCGATGAAACCACCAGGGCGGACATTGCCCTGGGCACCGGGCGGGTCGGGGCGGACAACGAGGTACGGGCCACCGTCGAGCTCGGCCAGACTACGACGGCCACCCTGACGCTCACCAACGACGGCCCTTCGCAGACCACCTTCGAGCTGGGCGCCCGCCGGGGCGGCTTCGAGGTTGCAGGCGCCGGAGCGCCGGTGAAACGTGAGCCGGTGGCCGCCAAACCGGGCAAGTTCACCGCCGCCGACTTAGCAGCCTGGGCCAGGGCCGCGCCGGACTCCCCGGGAACCGGCGCGGCGCCCTGGCAACAGATCGCCGACCTCCCGCTGCGGTTGAGGGACAACGCGGCTGCCGAGAGCGACGGCAAGCTCTACTCGGTCGGAGGGCTCAACCCCAACGAAGGACCGCTCAAGTCCCTCTTCGTCTACGACCCGGCCAAGAACAGCTGGAGCGAGGGCGCACCGATGCACGATCGGCGCGAGAAGCCGGGAGCCGTCTTCGCCGGCGGGAAGATGTACGTGATGGGGGGCTTCGATCCGATCGGGGTTCAGTACGCGTCGGTTCCCACGGTGGAGGTATACGACCCGGACACCGGCGCCTGGAGCGACGGCCCCACCATGCTTGTCGGGTCGGCGGCGATGGGGACCGCTCTTCTGGACGGAAAGATCTACACGGTGGGAGGGTGCACGAGCGGCGAGTGCAACACTACGAACTCCGTCTACCGGCTGGATCCTGCAACCGGCGTGTGGAGCCAGCTGAGCAACTATCCGGAGTCGGTGGGGTGGCTCTCCTGCGGAGGCGATGAGGAGCGCAACCGGGTCTACTGCGCCGGCGGCGCGGGGCTGTTCGTCGAATCTCCCGACACCGCCTACTCCTATAACCCGGCGACCGACCAGTGGACGCCGATAGCCTCGCTTCCCATCCCGCTTTGGGGCTCCGCCTCCGACATGGCCAACGGCCAGCTGGTGATCTCCGGCGGTGTAACCGGCGGCGACATCACCAACGAGGGGTTCGCCTACGATCCCTTCACCGACAGCTGGAACGCGATTCCTCCCTCCAACACCACCACCTACCGGGGCGCGGGGGCTTGCGGTTTCTACCGGGTCGGGGGTTCGCCCGGAATTGTCGACACGGCCGAGCGTCTCCCAACCTTTGGCGGGTGTGACCCCGGCCCGGTCCCCTGGATGACCCTCTCTCCGCAAACCGCCACGATCCCCGGCGGCGGAAGCCGCCCGATCACCGTGAACCTCGATGCGTCGGTCTCCGACGTAAATCAGCCCGGCACCTACACCGCGTCGATTGTGATTCGGGAGGACACGCCGTACGCGGTAGAGCCGGTGCCGGTGTTCCTGGAGGTGACCCCGCCGGCTTCCTGGGGCAAGGTCACCGGGCAGGTGAACGGCTTGGGCCGGTGCGACGTGCCCGGCACCCCGCTCGGAGGTGCCACCGTGAGGATCGACGGCAGGTCCCGTGACTTCACCCTTAGTGCCGACGGCACCTTCTCAGCGTGGATGGACAGGAATAACGGCCCGGTTTCAATCGAAGCGTCGGCCCCCGGCTTCGTCGAACAAGTCCACCCGGATGTGGTGGTCCGGTCGGGCCAGACCACCGTCTCCAACTTCGGCCTCCGCCCGGACGAGGCGTGCACCTCCTTGTCGCCGGACGGTCTGGAGCTCGACCTCGGCCGGGGCGAGACGGCCACCAGGAGCCTTACTCTGCAGAACGACGGGGGCGGAGAGCTCGACTTCACGGTTGCCGAGATTCCCTACGCCTTCGATCCGCTGCCCGATGCCGGACCGGCTCCCGCCGCCACCGGCTGGTTCCAGGCGGCCACCATGCCCGACGGCGGCAACCAGTACGGCCACGCCCAGTGCGACGGCGACTTCAGCCACTTCTTCGTGTTCGGTGGAGCCGGCGCCGAGGGCCAGCCCACGGACAGCTCGCTTCGATACGACGTGACCACCAACTCTTGGATCCAGCTGGAGCCCCTGCCCTCGGCGGTCGTCTCACCTACGGCGGTTTGTGAAGGGAGCCGGATACACGTGATGGGCGGCGGGGCTACCACTGCCCACCACGTGTACGACATCGGGTCGGATACCTGGACCACGGCCACCCCGCTTCCCCGCCCGGTGCGAGGGGCGGCAGGGGGCGTCTGGAACGGCCGCATCTACCTGGCGGGGGGCGATGCGGACATTCTTGCCGGCGGCGCGGTCTCCACGGTCGATGTCTACGACATAGCCGCCGGAACCTGGTCGAGTGGCCCCGCGATGCCCCGTGCCGCGGCCTTCCCGGGGTACGTCCAGGCCGGCACGTACCTGTATGTGGCCGGAGGCTGGGACGCAGGCTCCCCGGCGGACAACCTGCGATCCACCCAGCGCCTGGACCTGCTCACCGGAACCTGGGACACCGGCCCCGACCTTCCCTTGGCTAAGGCGGCACTGGCCCTGGCGGCCACCGATCAAGCGATCTACGCAATCGGGGGGGACGATGGCGGGGGCTCGTTCGACGACGCGACCGACCATACCTACCGGCTGCCTCTGGCCGCCTGGCCGGACGGCGCCTGGGGCACCGAGCCCGACCTGCCGCTCAGGATGACCGCTAACAGCGCTGGCTTTTGTACGATGGGCATGCTCGGCGGTGAGATCTGGAGTGTCGGCGGGATCGACCAGTTCGGCTTCAGCGACGGCGAGTCCTACCTCTCCAAGATCGTCCCCGAACGCTGCGCCACCCTCCGCTCGGACGTGCCGTGGCTGTCGGCGACGCCGGGGATGGGCGAGGTAGCCCCGGACGGCACCCGCAAGGTCAACGTAACAGTCGATGCGAGCAGCCTGGACCCGGGAACCTACGAGGCGACGCTGATTCTGTCGACCGACGACAGCGGAGCCCTCGAGTTCCGGGTGCCGGTACGCCTGACGGTGGGGGAGGAGCGGCCGGGGGTGCTGCTGTCGCTGGCCCGGCGGGGCACCATAGCCGGCATTGCGGCGGGGCCCGACGATGTGGTGGGCCTGAGCGCGGGCGGAGCCGCATCCCAGTACTTCGACGGCAGCGACGTCGGTCTCGGCGGAGCGCATATCGATGCAATGGCCCGCCTGCCCGACGGTGCGCTGATCCTGTCGTTCGCCGACCCCCTGGATGTGCCGGGCATCCCGGGCCGGGTCGACGACTCCGACCTGGTCAAGTTCGTCTTCACCTCCACCGCCCAACCGACCGCCGGGAACTTCGAGCTGTGGTTCGACGGCAGCGACGTCGGACTGGGCGACGCCGACGAAGACGTCGACGCAGTCGAGGTGCTCCCCGACGGACGAATCCTCGTCTCCACCATCGGGCAGGCCGCCGTCCCGGGAAGGGCCGGAGTCGACGACTCCGACGTGCTGGCCTTCACCCCCGATGCGACCGGTGCGGACACCCGCGGGCGCTTCGAGATCTGGTTCGACGGCAGCGACGTCGGTCTGTCGACCGCCGACGAGGACGTCGACGCTCTGGGCGTGGACGGCGGGGGCAAGGTGGGTCTGAGCGCGCTCGGGGCCATGTCGGTGCCGGGCCTGACCGCCGGGGGCCGGGACGTGGCGGGATTTAACGGCACGAGCCTCGGTGCGACAACGACGGGCACCTTCGACGCTGCACCGATCGTCGGCGGCGCCGGCCTCGGACTGGGCAGGAGACAGAACATCTCGGCCTTCGATTTCTATACGAGCTGAGTCCACTCGGGCGCAGTGATCGCCATGATCACCATCGACTCCAGCCTTCCGTCTTTGATCACGCTCTCCACCAGTGTGCCCTCCCGGCGAAAGCCCAGCTTCTCCAAAACCCGGATCGACGCGGTGTTCCGTTCGAACGGAGTGGCCCAGACCCGGTGCAACTTGAGCGTCTGGAAGCTGTAGGTCGTCATCTCCCGAGCCGCCCGGGTTGCGAGGCCCTTGCCCCAGTGCTCCTCGCCCACCCAGTAGCCGAGCTCGCCCGAGATCCGCTCGATGTCGTCGTTGGGGACGATGCCCACCCCGCCGACGGCCTCACCTTCGAGGTCGATGGCGAAGAACACCTGCGGTTTCAGCGTGGCTGCGCGGTCCAGGAACTCCTCGGCGTCCGTGCGGGTGTAGGGATGCGGGAAGCGGTCCCTGAGGTTCAGCCATATCGCCCGGTTGTTCGCGTGGCGAACCAGCGAGTCGAGGTCCTCCGGCCGCCAGGGCCGCATGCAGGACGGGCCGGTCAAGCCGGGTCTACGGGATCCACAGGTAGGCGGCGCCGGGCTTGCGGGCGATGCCCAGCTCCTCTTTGAGCTCCTCGGCGGTGCTCGAGAACCCGAGGAACGGAAGCTCGTCGAACAGTCCGACCACCGGCTGGTACACCACAAGCGATGCGTCCTCGTCGTCGGCCAGCCGCCTGGCCCGGTTGAAAGCGGTCTCCCGGTCGCCCAGGCGGTCGACCAGCCCCAGCTCCCGCGCCTGGAGTCCGGAGTAGATCCTTCCGTCGGCGATCTCACGAACCCGGGCCTCGGGGAGGTCCCGCCCCTCGGAGACCACCTGGACAAAGCCGGTGTAGGCCTCGTCGATGAGCGTCTGGAACAGCCCCCGCTCCTGCTCGGTCATCTCCCGGAACGGCGATCCGAGGTCCTTTAGCGCCCCGCTCTTGACCACGGTCATCCCGATGCCGAGCTTGCCGGCGGCTTCGGACAGGTTCGGGATCATGGCGATCACGCCGATGCTGCCGGTCCAGGTGAAGCGGTGGGCGATGATCTCGGTGGCCCCGGCGGAGATGTAGTAGCCGCCCGAGGCTGCCGTGTCACCCATCAGGGCGATAACGGGCATGTCCTCGGCGATGTCGGCGACACGGTTGTAGATCGCGTCGCTCGCAAGCACGCCGCCGCCCGGGGTGTCGACGTTGAGAATGATGCCGATGACGTCGGGGTCGTCGACGGCCTGGTCGAGCTGGCCGAGGATGTTGAAGTCCGTGGCGCCGAGGGCTCCGCCCTCCGGGTCGGAGAAGATCTCGCCGATGACGTTGATCATGGCGATCTTGTTGGTGGAGTCACCCTCCTCCAGCAAGATCTCCTCGAACTCGCCGGCGCCGGCCGCGTAGCCCCCCGAGAACCCCTCGGAGAAGGCGCTGATTGCCAGTGCAGTGGCCCATAGTCCGACGATCACCACCAGGATGCCGATTATCAGCCAGGTTCGCTTAGCCTTCTTGGACGCCATGAACCAAGAGTACACGGTAGGATCTGGCCTCATGCTCCGATTGGTTATTCCCAAAGGGAGCCTCGAAAACCAGACCCTGGCCCTGTTCGAGGCTGCCGACATCCGCCTCATGCGAGGTTCCGACCGTGACTACCACGGCACGGTCGACGACCCGCGGCTGGACCGGTTTTCGCTCATGCGACCCCAGGAAATCCCGAGATACGTGGAGGAGGGGTTCTTCGACGTGGGCCTGACCGGCCTTGACTGGGTCACGGAGACCGGCGCCGACGTCGAGACCATCGCCGAGCTGGCCTACAGCAAGGGCAACGTCGGGGCCCGGGGAATCGTCAAGATCGTGCTCGCCGTCTCCGACAGCACCGACATCACCAGTGTCGAGCAGATGCCACCCGGCAGCCGGATCTCAACCGAGTACCCGAACATGACCCGCAAGCTGTTCGAGGACCTGAACATCCCGGTCAAGATCTTCATGTCCTATGGGGCCACCGAAGCGAAGGTGCCCGAGATCGTCGACGCGATCGTCGACGTCACCGAGACCGGCAGCACGCTTCGCAAGAACCGGCTGCGGATCATTCACACCATGCTCCACTCGCCGACCCTGTTGATCGCCAACAAGCAGTCGTGGGCCGACCCGGAGAAGCGTCAGGCCCTGGAGGAGCTGAAGATCCTGATCTTTGGCGCCGTCGATGCCCGCGGCAAGGTTCTCGTGAAGCTGAACGTCGGCAAGGACGACCTGGAAGGGGTACTGGAGGTCATCCCGGCGCTGGGGTCGCCCACCGTGTCCCAACTGGCGCACGGGGAAGGGTTTGCCATCGAGAGCGTGGTGAAGAAGACGGACATCAACGTCCTGATCCCGACTCTGAAGGCCCGGGGCGCCACGGGAATCCTCGAGCTCCCGATCACAAAGATCGTCGACTAGTCCCGCACCACCAGCGTCTTCGCGATCTTGTCGCCCAGGGACTGCTTCTTTTCGTCCCACAGCGGCCACAGGCCGTTCAACAGGGTGATCAGGCCGCCGATCAGCGGAACGACGCCGGCGATCGGGTTGACCAGAGCCCGCTTGGCGGCGTCGACAAAGGTCGGCTTGTCCCCGTCGGTTCGGATCAGCTTGATGCCGACCAGCATCTTGCCCAGGGTCTGACCCATCGCCCCGTGGCAAACCACGTAGTAGACGGTCGCCAGAAGGGTGAAGATGATGGTAACCCTCACGTTCATCGCCACGATCCCGGAGATAAAGTCCTGCGAGCTTGCGGGGTCCGGCTGGCCGGTGACCGGGTCGATGGTCGCCGAGGCTGCAAACGACTCCATCATCGGGCGGAACTGCTCCCAGACGAAGAACAGCATGGGAATGCTGAGCAGAATGCTGTCGATCAGGTAGGCCCCGAACCGGGATCCCCACCCGGCCAGGACCACCGGCCTGGGCTGGGCCTCCACCGGCTGGCTGGCCAGAGTGTCGCGGTACGCGGCCCACTCCTCGTACATCTTGAAATCTTCGATTGCCATGCCCCGCTCCTTCGCGCGCGTGTGGTGGTCAAAACGTTCGCCGTAGGTCTATCGGCAGCGGTGCGGCCGCTGTTAAGCGCAAATTCAAGGAATTGGGAGAAGGGGCCGGCTCGGCCGGCCCGGGAAGAGCGGCGGGTACGTGGTAGTGTAGAAAACCTTGAACGAGGTCTTCCGCGCGCTTGGCGATCTGCCGATCGGCGAATGTGATTCTCGTGAGGAGGTTGATCTGCAGCGTAAGACGAGGAGTGGTGGCCGATAGCTCCTGAACCACGGCTGAACGACCGTATTCGCGTTCCCGAGGTACGGGTAGTAGGTCCCGGCGGAGAACAGTTGGGCATCATGACCACCGCCCAGGCATTGAGTCGAGCACAACAGCTCGACTTCGATCTGGTCGAGGTAGCGCCGCAGGCAGACCCACCGGTCTGCAAGATCATGGATTACGGGAAGTACAAGTACGAGCAGGACGTCAAAGCCAAAGAAGCACGGAAGCGCCAGCAGCAGGTCACTGTCAAGGAGATGAAGTTCAAGCCCAAAATCTCCACGCACGACTACGACACGAAGAAGCACCACATCGAGAAGTTCCTGAATGCGGGCTCGAAGGTGAAGATCACCGTCTGGTTCCGGGGCAGGGAGATGCAGCACACCGAGCTCGGTGCGAGATTGCTTACGAACCTGTCGACGCAGCTGGAAGATATAGCGGTTGTCGAGATGCACCCGAAGCTCGATGGCAAGAACATGGTGATGGTTCTCGCTCCGGTCAAGAAGACGGGTGCGAAATCGGAGAAGGAACCGAAGAGCCAGCACGCCTGACCCTAGAGAAGTTAAGAGGTTTCGAAATGCCAAAGCAGAAGACTCACCGTGGCGCCGCGAAGAGATTCCGCGTCACCGGATCGGGCAAAATCGTTCGCGAGCAGGCTCACATCAAGCACTACCTCGAGCACAAGCCGGGCTCGTTGAGAAGGCGGCTTCAGCACCCCTCGTTGGTCTCCAAGGCGGACACCAAAAGGGTGAAGCGGATGTTGGGGATATAGGACCGTGGCCAGAGTAAAACGATCAGTTCACAGCAAGAAGCACCGACGCGCGACCCTAAAGGCCGCCAAGGGCTACCGCGGGGCACGCAGCCGCCACTACCGGGTTGCCAACGAGCAGCTTCTGCACTCGATGACCTACGCCTACCGGGACCGCAAGGACCGCAAAGGCCAGTTCCGGCGCCTTTGGATCGCCCGCATCAATGCAGCCGCCCGGACCAACGGTATCTCGTACAGCCGCTTCATCGAGGGACTCTCCAAGGCAGGGGTCGAGGTCGACCGCAAGGTTCTGGCCGAGATTGCAGTGAGCGACGCGGCGGCCTTTTCCGCCCTCGCAGGCACCGCCAAAGCTGCGCTGGGAGACTAGTAGTCCGCCGAAAGGCGTCAAAATTGACGCCTAACCGGCGCATTGGTCCGCCAGCCGAAAGGTGCCGGGTAAGCCTTGATCACCAGCCTGCGCAACCCCCACATCCAGGCTGCTCGAAAACTCGTTAAGCGCGCAGTCCGGGACGCCCGGCGGGAGTTCCTGGTGGAAGGGCCCAACGGCGTCGGCCAGGCGCTGGACTCCGGCGCCCCGCTCACCGTCCTGTTTCTCGCCGGCCCGGACGACCCTTTCCCCGAGCACAGCCGCCGGGCCAGAGCCGGGGGCGTCCCGGTGCTCGCCGTCTCGGACGACGTGATGAGGGCAATCTCCTCCACCACCACCCCCGCCGGGATAGTTGCGGTCAGCCGCTTTGTCGACCGGGACCCGGTGGCGCTCCTGAGGGACCCGCCGAGCCTGGCCGTCGTGCTCGCCGGAGTCCGGGATCCCGGCAACGCCGGGACGATCATCCGCAGCTGCGCCGCCGCCGGCGCCGACGCCGTCTTTCTCGGGGAAGCCACGGTCGACATCTACAACCCCAAGTTCGTTCGGGCCACGGCCGGCGCCCTGTTCAATCTCCCGTTCGCCCGGAATGTTGAGTTACCCTGGCTCTTGGAGAAGTTGGGAAGTCTCGACCTGCAGCGTGTGGCTGCGGACCCGGTTGGAGAAGTGGTGTACGACCAGGTTGACTTCAGGCGGCGCACCGCCTTCGTTTTGGGAAATGAGGCTTGGGGCGTGACTGAAGAGCTTGCGTCCGCAGTAGACGCAAGGGTGAGTATCCCGATGAGCAAGAGCGTGGAGTCGTTGAACGTCGGCATGGCAGCAACGGTGCTTCTCTTCGAGGCTGCCCGGCAACGGAGGGCGGGCTGATGGCCGGCTCCGACCTCGCCGGGATCATCGCCAACATTCGTGAGGCGATCGTGGTGGTAGACGAGAAGGGCGCGGTCGTCGAGTGGCTCGGAGGCGCCCGGCGGATGTTCGGCTGGTCGCCCGAGGAGATCGCAGGGCGCAACCTGGACGAGGTGCTGCAACCCAAGGACGTGAACGGAAACAAGACTTGTGTCGCACGGGTAGCGAAGGATAAAGAACTGGCCATCACCAAGGGAACACCGGAACGGGAGGTGCTCACGCTCACCAAGAGCGGTGCGCCCCTGTGGATCGGCGTGACCTCGAGCTTCGAGCGTGCTCCGGGCGGGGCGGTCGTCAGGACTACCGCGGTGATGCGGGACATCGGGCGGCGCAAGCGGGTGGACATGGCCAAGTCCGAGGTGATCTCGGCTGTGGCCCACGAGCTTCGCTCCCCGCTTACCTCGGTAAAAGGGTTCACGTCCACGCTGCTCCGGCGATGGGACCGGTTCGACGACGACAACAAAAAGCACCTGCTGGCGACGATCAACGCCGATGCCGACCGGGTTACCCGGCTGATCGGCGAGTTGCTCGACCTCAGCCGGCTCGAGGCCGGCCGCTTGCCGCTCTCCCGCCGGATGATCAGCCTGGACGACATCACCGCCCGGGTCGTCGATCGCATCAAGGCGCGGGCCGACAACCACCAGATCGGGTTCGAGTACCCCGCGGATTTCCCGGAGGTCTACGCCGATTCGGACAAGATCGAGCAGGTGCTGACCAACCTGCTGGAGAACGCGGTGAAGTACACCGCAGGCGGCAAGGTCCAGGTCGGCGGAAAGCTCCAGGAGAGCGCCGTGCTGGTGACGGTTTCCGACGAAGGCAAAGGCATAGCCATCGAGCACCGCTACCAGGTGTTCAACAAATTCTTCCGGGAGCGGGCTCAGGCCCAGAACCCCGGAACCGGGCTCGGCCTCTACATCTGCAAGGGTTTGATCGAGGCACACGGCGGGCGGATCTGGGTCGAGAACGG
>DASTUJ010000089.1 GCA_035759705.1 Actinomycetota bacterium
AGGTAGTGGCCATCGCACCGGTCAACGAGGAAGCCGACCCGGCGACCTAGGGGCGCTCGTGTGGCCGAGGGTCACGCTTCAGTTAAAGTAGTTCCCCCAAGGGGTTATAGCTCAGCTGGTTAGAGCGCAGCACTGATAATGCTGAGGTCCGTGGTTCGACTCCACGTAACCCCACTCGAACTCCTCCCCGCAGACCACCTCAATCGTCGCCCACCTCGGCCGTGAGGCCGGCGCGTTCGACCACTCGCCGCCCGATCTCGGCCCCCATCCGGGAGCCCTCGATGTGGTCGCTCCGCCAGTGGATGCCGCCCAGCAGCCGCGATATCCCCGCCTCCTCTCCCATCGACCGGAACCGCTCCGCATCCTCCGGGAACAGGCCGGCCAGGACTTCGGCAACCGCCGCCGAGTAGGTCGAGTGGCCGGAGACGTAGGCGGGAAACAGCGGCGTCTTCAGGTAGGGCCGCCAATCGGGGTCCAGGAGTTCACGGATGCCGTTTTCGGGTCGGGTCGTCCAGTAGGTGTACTTGGCGTCCCATGAGGCGACGCCGGCATCGGCGAGGGCGACGTTGACCAGCGCCAGGGTCCTGACCTGCTCCGCCCGGCTCACCGGGTGCTCCTTCAAATAGTCGATGACCACCCGGTTCCAGACGCCCGGAGGGAGCGAGGTGCCCTCGCCGCCTTCCCAGAACTTCGCGATGCGCCTGTCATCGTCGGTGAGCTCATCGCCGATCTTCATCAGCTCCCGGGCCTCGGCCAGATAGCCGGCGCTGCCGTAGGCCGGCGGGGGAGGGGGCCGAAACTCGTTCCCGGCGGCGATCACCCAAGTCTTCCAGGTGCCGGCGAGAGGCTGGACCGGTGGGGAGACCGATCCCGGCGGAGGGCTCCAGGCACCGGGCACATCGGGACGGCCCGAACCGTCCCAGGCCCGGTCGGAACCGTCCGCCAGGGCGTAGGCGATGACCCGGTCGGCCACCGCCCGGCCGAGGGCGAGCCCGGCGGCCCCGGCGGCCCCGCCTTCCGCCGCAGTCTCTTCGGCCATCCGGTCAAGGCGCAGCGCAGGCTGTTCGGGGAACAGGTGGGCCACGACCCGGGACGCGGCGCCGGCGACCGCTGCGTCGTCCCCGTAACCCGCTCCGGGGCTCTCGGCGCTCCAGTGCCTGGCGGCCAGCAGGGCGTCGTACTCGGCGACCGCCACCAGCGCGTAGGCCCGGGAGGCTGCAGGGGGGTCCTTCGTGCGTTGTGCGACGTAGCCCAGGGCGAGCTCGATCCACCGGGCCCCGAGCGGCTCGTCGGAAGCCCGAGCGACCGCGGCGGGCAGATCGCCCGCTCCGGCCGGCGGGGTAACCGCATCGGGCGACGGGAGCACCCACGTCTGCCAGCCGGAGAGGTCCGGCTCTGCAACCGAGGGCGATCGGACCGGTGGCTCGTCGGGTGAGCTGCAAGCGGCCAGCGCCAAACACATCGCTACCGCCGTTGCGATGCGCCTCATGGGGCGGCCAACGTGGCGGCCGCGTAGGCGACCCGTACCGGCTCGCACCAGATCACCACCGACCGGACCTCTTCTTCGCTGAGGCCGGCCGGGAGCACGTAGTTCTGGGCGCCGCCCGTCGCCTTCAGCCGGGCGATCGATACGTGCTCGGAGGCAAGAGCTTGTTCGCTGGTTCGTGGTTCCGGATCCCGGCTGACCCAGACGAACAGGTCGGAGTTGTTGGTCACCCGGAACGGGTCGAACCTGAGGGCCAGCCGGCCGTCGGGCAACCGGTAGAGCGCAGCTTCGCCCTCGCCGGTCTGGTCGACGTCGTAAAAGTCGCCGCGGGCCACCGGGGTCTTCCGGTCCATGCCTCCAAGGGGCGGCTCGGAGAGCGCGGTGTCGAGCTGCTGGTCGACCTTCACCACCCAGGGCCCGCCGGCTTCGACCCGCAAGGTGTGGGTCCCGCTTTCGATCGAGAAGCCGAACGCGCGCCCGGGGCATTCGGGCCGGGCGAGGCTCCCGGAGGCGCCGGGCAACTTCACTTCCAGGGCAGTCCCTTCGCACTCGGCGGTTACCCGCCACTGAAGTGCGCCGGGGGCGATGTCGAAGGAGCCGGTTTCCAGGTCGCCCTCCCCCTCGAACTCGGCGACCGGCTCCCAGCGGTTCGCCACGGGCCGGGAGTCGGGGGTCGGAGCCCTCGTCTCCGGCGCCACCCGGTCCGGTTCCCCAGCGTCCCTGCTACACGCCGGGACGAGGGCGACAAGCACCAGGAGCAACCCGAGGGCCGGGCGGACACCGGTGGCCGGCGCCCTCCCCCTCAGCACTTCTTGTCGAGCCCGATTATGTTGACTCCGGTTGACCCCCCCCGAACGTTGCCGCTTCGCCCGAAGACGTAGCGGCCCCGGGGAGCAACGAAAGCCGTGTAGGAGCCCGGTTTGCTGTACTCGTCCTCGTAGCCGTACGCCGTGGCCAGATCGGCGCCGAGCATCGGGAACTCCTGGCCGTCCGGGGAGGTGATTGTGCCCATCACCGTGCCCTTCTCGTAGCGCAGGTCGAACTTCGCGCCTTGTTCCGAGGTGCCGGTGTGCCGGCGGTCGTCGGCGACCGTGACGGTGTAGATTCCTGCACCCTGGCCGCTCGGGGCGGCGAAATACGGCCTCGGGGTGCCGTCGGGGAGCGTAATCTCCCCTGAAATGCCGTCCTCGGCAATGACTCCGGTGATCTTCGCATCGCCCATCTTGGAGGTCATGTCGAACTCGGTTCCGGGCACCGGCCCGACGAACCACTGGACATCCCCCTCGGGCTCGGGCTCCGAGTCAGAGGCGTAGGCCCTGAGGATCCGGGCGCCGGCAGCGTCGGTGGCGATCTCGAAGTTCAGCCGGTCGGTGGTCCGGGCCACCCGGCCGTGGTAGACGCCGGGGGTCACCGACTCCGACTGGTCCATGTCGAGCGAGATGACGTTGCCGTCCGGCTTGCCGCCCCTGACGTCGCCGCCCCTCCCCTGGATCTCGGTCGCCTGGCGGGTCACGATCGCCAGGTACGAACCGGGCTGCCCGCCGGCCACGCCGTACTTCAGCCGCTGGGTGAGGTCGTTGTGCCGGAACGGGTACCTCTCGCCGCCTGGCGACACCACCTCGCCCTTGACGTAGGCACCGTCCTTGGCGGCGGTGAAGGCCGACCCGTCCAGCGCCTTGCCTGTCCAGGCGCCGTCCGCGCCCACGGCGATCTCAAAGATCCCGGCGCCGTCGCCGGCGGGGCGTGTGAAAAAGTTGTGCCGGGTGCCGTCGGCGAGGGTGATCCTGCCGTCGGTCTCGAACGGCTCCACCTCACCCTCGATCGTCGCCCGGCCGCTCGTCGACGTGAACTTGAACTCCAGGTCCTCCGCGGTCCCCTCGAACCACTCGGCGGTGCCGTCGGGAAGCCCGTCGGTGACCAGGACCCGCATGCCGGGGGACTCGGGGTCCTTACGGTCGAAGTGGATGGCCACGAACGTGCCCGTCATCGCTACGCCGCCGACGAAGACACCCGCCCCGGAGAGCTCCTCGAGGCGCTCCTCGATGGCGGACGACTGTTCGGGGGTCGAGGGCTCCGGCTCCGCGCCGCCGCAGGCTGCGAGGAGGAGGACTACCAGGAGTAGTGAGGGGAGTCGAGAAGTTCGGCGTAGCCGCATGAGTGAACCCCAGTTCCTCGAACGCTACCCGCCAGTTTCTCAAATTCCGAAACGCCGGGCAAGACCGCGTTTTCGCCGGCCGGCGAGCGCCGTCCCCGGCAGGTGCTAGCCTGGATAGATGAAGAGAAGCTCCTGGATCCTCGGCGCAGCGTTCCTTGCCGGCTTTGCGACGGTTGCCTCCAAGCGCAAGCAGCCGCCGGCCCCCGAGGGGTCGTGGAAGGACGCCTCCATCAAACCCTCGACCAACGGCAAACACCCAGCTTGACCCGGGTTGCGGTGCTTGGTTCGGGCGGCGCCACCGCACTGCTTTCGGCGGTGCTCAAGGAGGACCCCGAGGTAGAGGACGTCGTCCGCAAGGAAGACCTCCGCGGCGCCATCGGGCAGTCCGATCTCATCATCGGCCCCTGGATCGAGAACCCTCAGGAGGCGCGGGACACCGCCATGGCCGCGATCTCCGCCGGCGTGCCCTACCTGTCACCGAGCAGCTCCCCCGATGTTGTCGAGGCGCTTCTGGGCCTGGACAGCAAGGCTCGATCGGCCGGGACGCTGGTGATTGCAGGCATGGGCTGGTCGCCCGGAATCACAAATTTGATGGTCAAGTCGGCCGTGGCGCAGCTCGACACTGCGACCCGGGCCCGGATCGGCTGGGTTGCGTCCTCCGTGGGATCGCTTTCCCAGGCCGCCCTAAGCCGGGCGCTCGGCCTGCTGACCGGCGAGGCGTTCGTTCAGGTGTCAGGCAGCCGCCACACCGCCCCGGCCGGGGGGTCCCCGGAGGCGATGTTTTTCCCGGAACCGGTCGGGTGGCACACGCTCCGGCGGGCAAGGGCGGCAGAGCCGCTGACCCTGCCGACCACATTCCCGGAATTGAAGGACATAGTCGTGATGGGCGGGCTGACCGACGCGGTCGTCGAGGGCATCGTGCGCTCGGCCGCCAAGCTCCCGGCCTCCGGCCCTCTGGGCTCCCGGGGCCTGACCGACAAGCTCACCCGAGTGGCCGGCAAAATTCGCCCCTCCACCCAGCCCTGGTCTGCGATCCGGGCCGACGTCACCGGGACGAAGGACGGGGCTGAGAAGACGGTGACCCTGGGGCTGGTCGACCAGCTGCCGAACCTTTTTGTGGCGCCCCTGGTCGTGGCCGTCCGGATGCTCGCCGGCGTCCAGACGCTGAGCGGAGCGCACTCGCCCGAAGCGGTGTTCGAGCCGGACGATTTCTTCGAGCGGCTCGCCTACCGGGGAGTCCGGCTGGCGGCGTTGCAGCGCGCCGGCTGAGGGAACCGTAGAATAGCCATCCCGGGGCCGTAGCTCAGTTGGTAGAGCGCTGCCTTTGCAAGGCAGAAGTCTGGGGTTCGAATCCCCACGGCTCCACGCAAATCTGTCGTACTCCGGGTGATACTTGACACTTCGGCGTCACCTGATGCTTTACACAACTTCGGCTGTTGTTTGACATCGGCTTCGGCTGATCTTTGACACTGGCTTCGGGTGATGCTTGACACTCTCCACCCCACGCGGTCGGCTTCCGCCCAAAGGGGGTGGGGCCGATGCTCGTGGAACTCAGTGTCATGGAACAGCGTTACCAGGCGGTCCTGGCGGTCATCCAGGATGGTTGGAAGGTAGTTGAGGTTGCCCAGCGGATGGGCGTGTCCCGTCAGACCGTCCACAACTGGATCGCCCGTTACAACAAGGGCGGGTTGGCCTCACTGGCCGATCACTCGCACCGGCCTCTGAGTTGCGCCCATCAGATCTCACCCGAGCTCGAAGCCCAGATCTGCGAGCTTCGCCGCGAGCATCCAGGGTGGGGCCCTCGCCGGATCGAGCACCAGCTCGCCCGGCTCGAGGTTGAGCCAAAGCCCTCACGCTCCAGCATCTACCGGTGTTTGCGCCGGCACGGCCTGATCGAGCTCAAACGCCGCAAGCGCCGGCGCGAGGACTTTCGCCGCTGGGAACGGGACCGCCCGATGGAGCTGTGGCAGATGGATGTCATGGGTGGGGTGATGCTCGACGACGGGACCGAGCTCAAGGTGGTCACCCGCCCGTTGAGGCGGGATTTTTCGTTGAGGGCAGGTCTTCGCTGAATCACCGACCCGAACGTGCCGATAGGAACGTAGTCCGCCCGGGGGATTTTATGAGTAGAAGACCGACGTCGGGGTCAGCTGCAGCCGCCTCAAGCGCGCCGCCGGCCATTCCTTTGGACCTCCTCCCCGAGGCCGCCCTCCTTTTCGACCCGAACGCACAACTGGCCGGACAAAACCGGCTTGCCGACTCCATCTTCGGTCCCCGGGCCCCGGGTGGTAATTCCGGCGTCGCCTCGGCTCTGGCCGATCTCGAAAGCTTCCGCCGCTGGCACGTTTCGGGGATATCCGATCTTTTCACCGGACGGCTGGAGGCCCGCCGCAGCAACGGGGTCCCCATCACCGTTGGGGTGAACGCCCGCCGCACCCCCGACGGCGGAGCGCTCTGCCTTCTGCACGAGCACGACCGGGACCAGGTGGCCTCGGAGGCCCAGAGGTACTTCGACGCCGCTTTCGACGCCGCCCCGATCGGGATGGCCCTCTTCAACACCGACGGCGAGTACGTGCGGGTCAACGCCGCCCTGTCCAGGTTCCTCGGCCGGAGCGAGGCCGAGCTGCTGGGGAGCCGGGACCAGGAGTTCACCCACCCGGACGACCGGCAGGCCGACGTCGATGCCGCGTGGCGGATCCTGAGGGGCGAGATCTCCACCTGGCAGTGCGAGAAGAGGTTCATCCGGCCCGACGGAGAGGTCGTGTGGGCGATGGCGAACCTGGCTTTCCTCCGGGACGCCGAGGGCAACCCGTTGAGCTGGATGGGCCAGTTCCAGGACGTCACCGAACGCAAGCTGTCCGAGGAGCTGCTCGAGCGGCAGCGCCGGAAGCTGGCCGAGGCGCAGTCGCTGGCCCGGATGGGCAGCTGGGAGTGGGACATCGCATCGAACCGGATCGAGTGGTCGGACGAGCTCTGTCGCATCTACGGGGTGGAGCCCGGAACCGCGATCGACTTCGAGTCGCTGCTGGCGCGGGTTTACGAACAGGACCGTGATCTCATGCAGCGGGTGGTGGGCGAGGCCTACAAAACCGGCGAGCCGTTCGCCTTCGAGCACCGCATCGTTCGCCCCGACGGCTCGGTCCGGGTGCTCTACGGGCGGGGCGAGGTGGCTGCCGGCCCGGACGGAGCGCCCTTGCGCATGCTGGGGACCGGCCAGGACATCAGCGACCTCAAAGCCGCCTACCGGGCCGTGGAGGAGAGCGAGCGGCACACCCGGCAGATCATCGAGAGTGCCCAGGACGCGTTTGTCGCCATCGACCGTGACGGCCGGATCGTCGACTGGAACCCGGCGGCGGAGACGACCTTCGGCTGGTCGAGGGCCGAGGCGATTGGTATGGATCTGGTCGAGTCGATCGTTCCCGAGCTGCGGCGGCCGGACCTCGGCAGCCGGCTGCAGGAGATGATCGGCAAGCGGCGGGAGCTGAGAGCCCTGCACCGGGACGGGCACGAGATCCCGATCGAGTTCACCATCTCCGCAATCGAGTCCGCCTCCGGCCCCACTTTCAACGCCTTTTTGCGGGACCGAACGACCCAGCTCCGGGCCGAGGCCGCCATTGCGGACGCCCGGGACGCAGCGATCGAGGCCTCCCGGCTCAAGAGCAACTTCCTGGCGAACATGAGCCACGAGATCCGCACGCCGATGAACGCGGTGATCGGAATGACCGGGCTTCTGCTCGACTCGGACCTCACGCCGGAGCAGACCGAGTACGCATCCACCGTGCGCACGGCGAGCGAGGCGCTGCTCGAGATCATCAACGACATCCTGGACTTCTCCAAAATCGAGGCGGGCAAGCTCCGGCTGGAGCCCACCACGTTCGAGATCCCGAAGCTGGTCGAGGAGGTTGCGTCGATCATGGCGCCGGCCGTCCGGGAGAAGGGCCTGCGGCTCACAACGTCGGTCGACCCGGATGTCGCCAGCCAGGTCGTCGGGGACCCCGGGCGGCTCCGCCAGATACTCATCAACCTTTTGGGCAACGCGGTCAAGTTCACCGACACCGGACATGTGGCGCTCTGCCTAAAGCCCGCCGCCGGGCGGGTCCGGTTCGAGATCACCGACACCGGCATCGGCATTCCCGAGGCCGCCCAGGCCCAGCTGTTCCAGGCGTTCCACCAGGTCGACTCGTCGTTGACCCGCAGCCACGGCGGCACCGGGCTGGGGCTGGTCATCTCCAAGCAGCTCGTAGGCCTCATGGAGGGCGACATCGGAGTCCGGAGCCGGGCGGGGGAGGGCAGCACCTTCTGGTTCGACGTCCCGCTGCCGGCCGCCACGCGCATCCACGCTCCGGCCGTCGAACCGAGGCTGGTCCAGGTTGGCGCCGGAGCGAGGATCCTGGTGGCCGAAGACAACGTCGTGAACCAGCTGGTGACCAGAACGATGCTCGACAAGCTCGGCTACCGGGCAGAGGTCGTGGCGAGCGGCGGGGAGGCGATCGCCGCCCTGTCGGAGGACAGCTACGCTGCGGTACTCATGGACTGCCAGATGCCCGCCATGGACGGGTACGACGCCACCCGGGAGATCCGGCGCCGCCAGGGGGCCGGGCTGCACACCCCGGTGATAGCGATGACCGCCGGCGCCATGAACGGCGACCGGGAGCGGTGCCTCGCCGCGGGAATGGACGACTACATAAGCAAGCCGGTGAGAACCGAGGAGCTCGGCCGGGTCCTGCAGCTTTGGGTCGGCGGCGACCGCCGGCCGTTGGGGAAAACCGCCGGCTAGTAGGCGCGAACCTTCCCCAACAGGCGAACGGCCTCCCGCCGCAGGACCCTCTCGATCCTCGGGCGCAGGTAGGCGGGGAACTCGCCCACTGCCTCGATCCGCACGTCGGACGGCCCGGTCCAAAGGGTCCCGCTCACCCGGCGCTTGCCGTAGAGGTGCAGGGTGATCGAGAACACCAGACCCCGGGTGAACCACTCCTCCTGATGGATGTCGACCCGGTCGGCGTACTCCCGCTTGGCGCCCGTGGCGAAGGTCCGTATCCGGTTGAGGGCCTGCTCCGGGCCCATCCGGTGGGGGATGCTGAGGCTCAGTTGCGTGGCCATCGGCTCCCCGGTTTCATGCCCAGATGCTAACCGCCGCCCGGCGGCCGGGTGATTGGATAACGTCCGCCGGGGAGATAACCAAGACAACTCTCAATCGAAAGGACCTAAAGATGGCGGACGACCAGGTAGACGAGTCGATGTTCGAGGGGGTCGGGAACCCCGCCCGGCAGAAGACGCTGGGCGAACAGTCGGTGAGCGACCAGGACATCGAAGAGATCCGCGAGGACATTGCCGAGCTGAACGAAGACCTGGCGAAGCTCCGGGCCGAGGGCGAGGCTACCTTCGGAAAAGGGGGCGAGTCGACCGAGGGTTAGTCGAAGTCGAAGATTATCGAGGGGCCTTTGTCCAGCTCCTCGATCTGGGTCTGCACCCGGATCAGGCCGCCCCGCACCGTCTGCCCGTAGTGGTCGAGCCCCAGCACGCCGCCTGCCGCCATGCCCTCCTCGGAGTGGTACCGGGCTTTGTCGAAGTCGCCCAACCGCCGGTAGCCGTCGGCCAGGTTGAGGTGGAGTGAAGGAATGAACATTTTGACTGCAGTCGCGTAGGGAGAGCCCTCGTCGACGGACTCGGCGGCCTCGAGGGCGAGCCGGTCCCACTTCAACTCTTCCTCCGGCTCGGTTTCGGTGTCGGCCAGGTAGTGGGCGGTCACCGAGCGGTGGTATCCCTTGTCGGCCCCCAGCTCGTCCCACAGCTCCAGCAGGAGCCGGCGACCTTCCGCCACCTCGGCCCGGCAGTAGAGCCGGAAAGCTTCCTTGATCCGGGTCAGAGTCTCGTCTTGAGCCACTTAAGGTTCCTCCGCTTCGCGTGCGCCATCAAATAGATGAATACCACGTCGAGGAGCCTCCGGGGGGCGGCTGGCCGACCGGCGCCCGGCGCCGCGCTGGAAAGGCCCTTGCATTTAGACCTCTAACGATATGAAATCGCATCCTTAACCGGACCAAGGAGCTTGGGATGACACCACAACGTCTGAGCAGGTCGTTGTTAGCGATAGCAGCAAGCGTGTTGCTCGTGCTGGGCGCATGCGCAACCGATGACGAACCCGAGGAGGCCGAAACGACCGAGGAGGCCACTCCCGAGGCGACCGAGACGCCGGCCTCCGGCGTGAACGTCACCGGCGCGGACTACTCCTACACCGGGATCCCCGACACGATCGACGCCGGCAGCAAGATCACCTTCAAGAACGGCTCGGACAAGGAGGCGCACGAGATAGTTGCATTCAAGCTGCCCGACACCGAGACGCGGACGGCTGAAGAGATCTTCAAGCTGCCCGAGGCCGAGCTGAACGCGGCTCTGGGCGGGCCCCCGGTCGCCGTGATCGTCGCCGAGCCGGAGAAGGACGGCATGGCGGTGGTGGGCGACGGCACCCTGAACGATGCCGGCCGCTATGTATTTGCCTGCTTCATCCCCACGGGGGCGGACCCGGCCGAGTATATGAAGGCCGCCCAGGAGGCGGGCGACGATGCCCCGGTGGTAGCCGGAGGCCCTCCGCACTTCACCCAGGGTATGTACGCCGAGGCAACCGTCGAGTAGCTTCGGGCGCAGAGGCAGTTAGCGGCAAGTGGGCTCGGCATGCATCCAGTTCGCGGTATCGGGAAATAAATAACCCCAACGGACAGTTGAGGAAGATATGGAACTCGCGAACTGGATGTGTGCCGACTGCTACGTGGTCCTCGAGGCCTTCGACGAAGGTCAGACCGAGGAGTGCCCTCGTTGCGGCAAGGTAATGGAAGCGGCCGAGATCCTCAGCGGCGAAACCTGAGGTTCGCTCGACTCAGGGGTCCCTGGGAGAACTCAACTAAAGATGTGCTAAGAGCGGATTGACGCTCAGTACTCCCGCTCGATGTGCTCGGTGGCGGGGCCTATCACCGCTAGAAGCTTCTGCAGGGCCATCGCCTTCATCAGGTTGCCCTTGAGCTTGATCTTGCCCTCGATGAAGGCGGCCTGCGGGTTCAACTCGCCCTTGTCCAGCAGGACGGCGACCTCGTAGTTCTGCGTGATGTTCAGGTCGGGGTCCTCGATCTCGCCGGGGCCGACGGTGATCATGCCCTTGTCGATCTTGATGAAGCTCTTCTTGCTGCCTTCGCCGGGAAAGTCGGTGGTGGTCACCTGCAACGCCACGTTGTGGCCCTTGGCCGCTTTGGTCACCTCTTCGTCGTTTTGGAGCGCGTCGTTGGCTGCAGAAAAGTACTCGTCCGATTGAAACTTGACCGCCATCTGTGCTCCCTTACGAATGAGTTGACCTGTAGCCAGGATAGATCATGCCGGGGGACTAGAACTGCCGGCCGGTTCACCAGGGCGCCCCGTACGGCAGCGCCGTAGAGTAGAGGTATGGCCCGCAAGCAGAAATCCACCGAGGAGACCGAACCGGCGGGGCCGGGCAAGGTCATTGCCCGCGTGGCCGGCGGAGTCGGCGGCCTGGTGCTGGTCACCGTCGTGTTCACCCTGCTGATGATCGCCCTCGGCAACGTCACGGGCGGCTGGAGGATTGCCGTGGCCGGCCTCATGGGCCTGGCGATCGCCAAGATCGGAATCGGCTACTTCGCCTATCTGACCAACCCCCCGCCCCCCGACCCCGAGCCGATGCGGGTCGACCCGCAGCTCCGGCTCAGCTACGTCTGCGAGATGTGCGGCTTGGAGCTGGCGGTTGTGGCCGTCGCCAAGGAGCGCGCGCCCAAACACTGCGGAGAGGCGATGGTGCTGGTCAGGCGCGAGGAGTAGCTACCTCCACTGGGTGGCTACGGAGAAGCCGATGGCGACGAGGCCGAGCCCTCCGCCCAGGTACCAGTTGTTGTCCAGCGCCGGGTAGGTGGTGCTGAAAAGGTAGCGGGCCATGATCATCAAAAATCCCACGCCGAAACAGGTGAAGACCACGTAGGGGATCCACTTCGGGGACGGCTTGGGCCGGGGCGGCGGCGGGGGGACGTAGCGGTTGCGCTTCGACTTCGACTTCGGCATAGGACTCCTCGGTTAATTTCAGGTCATTCTACGAGACCATTCGACGGCTGAACCCTGAAATGTCCCGAACACGGGTAGTGCTACGCTAATGGCGATATGGCTCTCCGTGTAGTTGGCCGCGGCTTCATCGGGCTCGGCACCCTCATCCTGCTCTTCCTGCTCTACCAACTGGTAGGCACAAACTTCGTTACCGGCAGGAGCCAGAAGGCTCTGGCCGCCGAGGTCCAGGAGCAGTGGGAGGTCAGCCCGGAGGAAAAGCCGGTTCTCGGCAACGGGATGGCGCTCATCAAGATCCCGAAGATCGGCGTTGACGCCGTCGTGGTCGAGGGCGTCGAGGTCGAGGACTTGAAGAAGGGCCCCGGGCACTACCCTGACACCGCACTTCCCGGCCAGTTGGGCAACATGGTGATCTCCGGCCACCGGACCACCTACGGGGCCCCGTTCTACCGCCTCGACGAGCTGGAGGTCGGCGACGAGATCACGATCTTCGACGCCAACGGCCCGTACGTCTACAAAGTCACCGAGTCAAAGATCGTCCTGCCGACCGAGATCGGTGTCATCGCCCCCTCCTCGGACGCACGGCTGACGCTGACCACCTGCCATCCGAGGTTCTCGGCGGCCAAGCGCCTGATCATCGTTGCCCAGCTGGTGGGCACGCCGTCCGGCCTCCAAACCACCGACCCGGGCGCCGGCGTCCTTCCCGAGTCCTAAGAGGCATAGGATAGGGCCATGGCACGAGGCGGTAAAAAGGCGATCACCTGGGTGCTGGTAATCATCATCGGCCTGCCCATCCTCTTCTACCTGTTCGAGTACGTGGTCCCCAGGTTCCTTCCTGCGAACTTCTAGGCCGCGGCCTTGATGCGAGTCCTGCTGATCGACAATTTCGACTCATTCACCTTCAATCTCGCGCAGTACCTCGGCTCCCTCGGGGCGGAGCCGGTGGTCGTTCGGAACGACGCAACGGTCGACGACCTGGTGGCGCTGAACACCGACGCCGTGGTGATCTCGCCCGGACCCGGCCACCCCCGGGACGCCGGTTGCTGTGTCGATGCGATCCACGCCTTTGCGGCGCTCAGGCTTCCCCTGCTGGGCGTCTGCCTGGGCCACCAGGCGATCGGGCTGGCTTTCGGGGGGGACGTGGTCCGCGCCGAGGCGCTGATGCACGGCAAGACCTCTGAGATCCACCATGATTCTCAGGGCGTGTTCGCCGGCCTGGACGACCCGTTCACCGCCACCCGCTACCACTCGCTGGTCATCAAGCCGGAAACCCTGCCCGCCTGCCTGGAGGTCACCGCGCGGACGGCCGACCACGTGATCATGGGCGTGCGCCACCGCCAGCTCTCGATCGAGGGGGTGCAGTTCCACCCCGAGTCGATCATGACGCCGGCCGGCATGAGACTTCTCAGCAACTTTTTGAGCGGGGCGCCGGCGCCCGCCTGAGGCCGGCTAGCTGACGCGGATCCGGACGATGTCGCCGCTGCAGGCCATCTCGTCGGGTTGGGGGGCCTGGGCGGTCACCCGGTCGAAGACCGGGATCACCAGGCCGCCGCTCTGGATCTCCGCCTTGAACCCCGCCGCCTCCAGCTGATTGGCGGCCGCCGCCGCCTGCTGGCCGACCACCCCCGGGACCTTGATCTGCGAGTTGACCGTGATGGTTACCTCGGACTTGTCCGGGACCTGCTCGCCCGGCGCCGGGTCCTGCACCAGGACCGTTTTGTCCGCCTTGGAGCCGTCGCAGGCGGTAGCGACCTTCGCCGTCAGCCCCTGCTCTCCGATCCTGGCCGCGGCCTCGTCCTGGGTGAGGCCGCCGACCGCGGGCACCTCGACCAGCTTCTTGCCGGTGCTGACGACGAAGTTGACCGGCTCGCCCTTCTCGATCTTCCCGCTGGCGGGCGACTGGCTTATCAACTGGCCCTCCGGCACGGTGTCGCTCGCCTCGCTCGTGACTTCTCCGGCCACCAGGCCCGCCTCGGCCAGCCTGGCCTCGGCCTCCTGCCGGCTGAGTCCGGTCAGGGACGGCACGTCGACCACCTCGGGGCCCTGCGAGATCACCAGGGCAACGACTGCGCCCTCGGCGACCTTTCGCCCGTCCTCGGGGTCCTGCGATATGACCGCCAGCGCCGGAACGTCGGCGCTCGGCTGGCGGCGGGCCACCCGGGACTCGAGCCCCTCGTCGTTCAGCAGCCGTTCCGCCTCCTCCAGCGGGAGGCCGGTGACCTTGGGAACGGTGACGTCGGGGACCTGGGTCTCGGAAAGCATGAAGTAGGCCATGACCGCGATCCCGATCGCCACCAGGACGGCGACGGTCACCAGGCCTTTCGCGACGCCGCGGGCGGCAGGGGCCCGGCGGGGAGGTGGACCGGCCGGCGGCAGCACGCTCGTGCGCTCGGGGCCGGTTTCGTAGGAGGGCCGGGGCTGGGCGTACGGGCCGGGGTCGGCGTAGGGGGCGGCTCCCATCATGGCGGTCCGCTCGGACGAGCTCATCAAAGGTGTGGCCTCGACCTGCTCCCCCCGAAGCACCCGCTCCAGGTCCCGGCACATCTCGAGGGCCGTCTGGTAGCGGTTGTCCGGGTTCTTCGATATCGCTTTCATGACCACGGCCTCGAGGGCGGGCGGTATGTCCTCCGCCAGCGACCTCGGGGGAGCGGGGTCCTCGGTGACGTGTTTGTACGCCACCGCCACCGGGGACTCGCCTTTGAAGGGGACCACGCCGGTCAACATCTCGTAGAGCACGATTCCTACGCTGTAGATGTCGGAGCGGGCGTCGACCGGCTTGCCCTGGGCCTGCTCGGGTGAGAAGTAGCTGGCGGTTCCGATGACCATGCCGGTCTGGGTCACCGTCATCGCGCCGTCGTGGGCTGCCCGGGCGATGCCGAAGTCCATGACCTTGATCTGCCCCCCGACCGTGATGGCGATGTTCGCCGGCTTCACGTCACGGTGGACGATGCCCTTCAGGTGGGCCAGGTGAAGGCCGCCCAGGACGTCGATGGCGATCTTGGTCGCCTTGGAGATCGGCAGAGGGCCGGAGGCCTTGATGATCTCGGCCAGCGTGTTGCCTTCGACGTACTCCATGACGATGAAGTAGGTCCCGGCGTCCGAGCCCCAATCGTAGATCGCCACGATTCGGGGGTCGTTCAAGCTGGCTGCCGCCTGGGCCTCCCGGCGGAACCGTTCGATGAAAGCTTCGTTGCGGGCGAACTCGGGGTGCATGAGCTTCAGGGCGACCAGCCGGTCCAGCATCGAGTCGCGGGCGACGAAAACCTCGGCCATACCGCCGGAGGCGATGGAGCCCTTTACCTCGTAGCGTCCTCCGTAGTGCTTGCCCGGCAGCGGGGACCCCGGTTGCGGAGTTACCATCCCGCCACGTTGCGGTGCGCCTGCAGCACCTGGCGCACCATGGGAGCTGCCACCCGGCCGCCGGTCTCGTCGCTGCCCGGCCCCGCGCCCTCGACCATGACGGCTATCGCAATCCTCGGGTTGTCGGCCGGGGCGAAGGCGATGGTCCAGGCGATGCTCTCGTCGCCCCCCTCCCCGGTCTGGGCGGTGCCGGTCTTGGCGGCCACCTCGACGCCCGGCAGGGCGGCGGCCCGCGCCGTGCCGCTTGCGGCGACGTTGACCATCATCTCTTTGATCGTTTCGGCGGTCTGGGGGGAGACGGCTTCCTTCCACGTCTCGGGCTCGGTCTGCTGCACCACCGCGCCCCGGGCGTCCTCGATCTGCTTGACCAGCTTGGGGGCGGGGACCTTGCCGTCGTTGGCGATGCCTGCGGCCACCAGCGCCATCTGCAGCGGCGTCGCGGCCACGCTGAACTGGCCGATGGAGGCCAGCGCCCGGAAGGCCGGAGACTCCAGCTCGTCGCTGTCGGGTAGGCGGCTCGCCACCGAGCTGATGTCCAGCGGCGGGGTCTCGGTGAAGCCGAAGTTCGCCGCGGTCTCCTCCAGGATGCCGGCCGGCATCTCGGCCGCAAGCCGGGCGACGTAGGTGTTGCAGGAAACCGTCAGGGCGTCGGCCATGTCCCCACCGCACGTGCTGCCCCCGAAGTTCCGGATCACCCGGTCGGTCTGGGCGGGCTGGTACTCCTTCGCCGGAGGGAACGAGGTGCTGGCCGGGATGTCGTTCTCCAGGGCGGCGGCCACCGTGATCACCTTGAACGTCGAGCCCGGCGGGTAGGTGCCCCGGGACGCCCGGTTAACCAGCCGCCGGTTCTCCTCGTCCTCGTTCAGCGCCACCCACGCGGCCTGCTGGCCCTCGGAGGAGTGCTGGGACAGCGTGTTGGGGTCGAACGACGGGGTCGACACGAAGGCCAGGATCTGGCCGCTCACCGGGTCGAGCGCCACCACCGAACCCTTGCGGCCGCCGAGCGCCGCGGTGGCGGCCTCCTGGACCGAGGTGTCGATGGAGAGCACCAGGGTGTCACCCTTCTTCCCCTTGCCGAGGAGGCGGTCCCCGAGGTCCTGCATGGTGACGACGCCGCCCTCACCGGTCAGCTCCTCGTTGTAGGAGCGCTCCAGGCGCTCCCGGCCGTACCGAACGGAGTAGTAACCGGTGGCGTGGGCGAACAGCTCGGCCTTCGGGTAGGTGCGCAGCGACTTCAGCTGCTCGTCCGGGGTGGGGACGCTGACTGCGAGCGTGTCGCCGTTCACCGACCGGATCGCCCCCCGCTCCAGCGCGTACTCCTTGAGGAGGAGCCGGGTGTTCGAGGGGTGGTTGGCCAGCTGCTCGGCCCGCCCGAGCTGCAGCCAGGTCAGGTTGACGAAGACGATGCCGAAAAGGATCAGCATGGTGAAGCCGACCGCGCGGATCTGTTTGTTCAACGCCCGCCCCCGGCCGCCATGTTCATCTCGGTCGGCGGCGCCTCTCCACCCTGCCGGCCGACCTCGTCGGAGATCCGGATGAGCAGGGCTATGGCGATGAAGTTGGAAAGAAGGCTGCTTCCGCCGTAGCTCATGAACGGCATGGTGACTCCGGTGAGCGGGATGAGGTTGGTGACGCCGCCGATGATCAGGATCGTCTGGAAGCCGATCGCAAAGGTCAGCCCGGCGGCCAGCAGGCGGGAGAAGTCGTCCCGGCAGCGGGTGGCGAGCCCGAACCCGCGGGCGGTCAGCAGGGCGTAGGCGGTCAGGACGGCGGCGCCGCCGACCAGCCCGAGCTCCTCGCCCAGCGCGGAGAAGATGAAGTCGGTGTGGACGCTGAACCGGATCAGGTCGGGACGGCCGAGACCCAGGCCGGTTCCCCAGGCGCCCCCGGTGGCGAAGGCGAACAGCGACTGCACCACCTGGTAGCCCCGGTCGTTGATGTAGGCGAAGGGGTCCTGCCAGACGTCGATGCGGGCGGCTACGTGGCTGAACAGGCGGCCGGCGATGAACGCGCCGAGGGCGAACATGCCCACCCCGGCGATCAGGTAGATCGGCCGCCCGGTGGCCATCCACAACATCGCAACGAAGATGGCGAAGAACAGCAGCGAGGACCCGAGGTCCTTCTGGTTGATCATCACCAGCAAGGAGATGCCCCACGCGCCGAGAACGGGGCCGAAGTGCCGCAGGGCGGGCAGGCCGATCGGCCCGATCTTGCGGGTGGTGACCGCCAGGAGCTCCCGCCGCTCGGACAGGTACCCGGCGAAGAACAGAACCAGAGCGATCTTGCCGAGCTCCGAGGGCTGGAAGCTCATGGGGCCGAGCCGGATCCACAGCCGGGCGCCGTTGATCTCGCGCCCGAGCACCGGGATCATCGGCAGCAGGAGGAAGACCACGCCGGCGAAGGCAAAGGTGTAGCGGAACCGGGCCAAAGCCCGGACGTCCTTGACGAACCACAACACCGCGACGAAGGCGGCGATCGCCACTACCAGCCAGCGGGTCTGGGCCGCGGCGAGCCCGGCGTTGTCGGTGGGGATCTCCAGCCGGAAGATCAGTACGAATCCAATGGCGTTCAGCATCAGCCCGATGGGCAGGAGCAGCGGGTCGGCCCGGGGCGCCAGCTTGCGGATGGCGAAGTGGGCGCCGGCGTAGATCGCGGCGTAGATGACTGCGTACACCACCACGCCGGCCGGGACCGAGGCGCTTCGGGACAGCGAGGCCAGCCAGTAGCCGCCCACGGCTATGACCAGGCTGATCACCAGCAGGGAGACCTCGGTGTTGCGGCGAGCCGCGCCGGTGATCACCGGCGACCCCGGGCGCTCTGCAGGATTTCGGAAAACATCAGGCCGGAGGCGAGGCCGCCGGGTCGGCCGGCGGCGACTCGCCGGTAGGCGGCTCGGGCGCAGGCGCCGGCACGAGCTTCTCCAGGTCGGCGATGATCGCCCGGGCGTCGCTCCGGCTGTTGGCTTTGATGCCCTCCTCCAGGCGGCCCTGGTAGAGCTCGGGGAGGGTTTCGCTCTCCAGGTCGGTCCGGTTCTTCAGCTCGCCGAGCTCGATCCCGGCCAGCGATCCGGGGACCCCGTTGAAGATCGCCACCCGGCCCCCGTCGACGCCGACGTACCAGGAGCCCTTGATCGACATCCGTGCCAGGAACGCTGCCGCCCCGAGAACCACTATCGCCACGGCGATCCAGATCAGCAGGTGGTTCCTGCCGCCGGAGCGCTGCGGGCTCGAGGTGGAGCTGGAGCGGATCGCCGAGGGTCCGGGAGGGGAGGGCCGGGGGGCCCTCATCGTCTGGACCCCGCCCGTGCTGGCAACGGGCCCGGTGTCGCGCTGAAGGGGGGGCGGGGCGCTCGCGGCAAAAGATGTGGTCGTGCCGGCGCCTGCTGCGGAGCTTGTTTCGGTTTCGGGGAAGTCGACCACCACGGTGGTGACGTTGTCGTTGCCGCCGGCGTGGACCGCTTCCTCGCACAGCCGCTCGGCGGCCCGCTGGGGGCTGTCCTCGGACACCATGACGTTTTGGATCAGGTCGTCGTCGATCATCCCGAACAGCCCGTCGCTGCACAAAAGAACCCGGTCGCCCGGCACCATGTCCAGGACGTGTACGTCTACCTCCACCTCGGGGTCGACGCCCAGGGCGCGCTCCAGGTAGGAGCGCTGGGGGTGCCGGTCGGCGTCCTCGGGGAGGATGCGCCCCTGCTGGACCAGGCGGTTGACGACCGTGTGGTCGGTGGTCAGCCGGCTTAGCTGGCCGTCCCGGAGCAGGTAGGCCCGGGAGTCGCCGACGTGGGCGATCTGGGCCGACCGGTCGTCCGCCCACATGGCGGTGATCGTGGTTCCCATTCCGGTGAGGTCGGGGTCCTTGGCCGCCTTCTGGAAGATCGCCTTGTTGGCGTTGTGCACTGCGTCGGCGATCGAGTCCGACTGCTGAAGCGACGATTGGAGCACCTCGACGGCGATGGCGGAAGCCACGTCGCCCGAGGCGTGCCCGCCCATCCCGTCCGCCACTGCAAACAGCGGGGGCTCGGTGAGCTTGGAGTCCTCGTTGACCTGCCTGACGAGCCCGATCTCCGAGCAGGCGCCCCAGCGGAACTTGACGGTCAACGCTTGAACTCCATCTCGGTCTTGCCGATGCGGGCAGTGTCGCCCCGGTTGACCTGGATCGGCGCGGTCACCTTGCGCCGGTTCAGGTAGGTCCCGTTCGTTGATCCCATGTCCTCAATGTAGACGGCATCCTGCCGCCGGAAGACGCGGGCGTGGATCTGGCTGGCGTAGGAGTCGCCGATCACGACGTGGCATTTGTCGGCCCGGCCGATGATCAGCTCGTCGCCGATGTCGAAGCTGCGGGGCTTGGCGTCGGGCGCGGTCACCGCCATCTTCTCGGGGGCCCGGCCCGCGGCGCGGGGGGCCGCGGCGGGGGCGCTCGGCATCAGCGGGGAGCCTTTGGAGGCGCGGGGACCGGAGATCTCCAGGAACATCGCCTTCACGGCTCTGGCCAAAAAGAGAAATATCAGAAACAGAAAGAAGTACTTCAGGATGTCTAGGACGGCTTCAGGCATTGCTTAGGTTATCCCCGAACCTGCCTGGCGGTACTCCAACTCCGTGGCGCCTATCTTTATCCGGTCTCCGGAGCTAAGGCGCCGCTCCTTGATCATCGCCTCGTTCACGAGGGTTCCGTTGGTCGAGCCGAGGTCGGTGAGCCACCACTCGCCGTCCTTCCGGGAGAGCTGGCAGTGGGCCCTGGATGCGTTGGGGTCGTCGACGACGATCCCGTTCGAGGACGAACGCCCGAGCGTTATCTCGTCCGAGTCCAGCTTCCACGTCTTGTTCGACCCGAGCTGGACCAGCTCGTCCGGCACCGTCGGGAAGGGGTTGTTCGGGTCGGCGGCCAGGTGCTGCGCGGCCACGTCGAATTTGCCCGCCTTCAGCGAGTCGTCCTGCTCGAAGCGCACGTCGATCTGCCCGGGCAGCCGCCAGCGGCGCTGGCCGGCGTTGGTCTTCAACAGCGTGGCGAACTCGGTGCGCAGGGTTGGTATCAGGCCCTCGAAGCGGGCGTAGTCCTCGGGCGACAGCTGGATCACGTAGTCGTTCGGGACGTAGACGGCGCCGACGCTGACACTTTTGCCGGCCTCCATGTCCCGCATCAGCCGGCGGCCAAGCTCAGACGGCTCTACGTCGGATCGGAAGGCTTTGGAGAAAACCCCTTCTACGGCACGCTCGAGCCGCTTCTCAAATTCGTCAACCAGGCCCACTTTGACGTCCTCTCGAATTACTGAATGGCTGAAACCAATATAGTGGGCGGCCGCAGCAAGCGGGCCTTAGAAGTTGGACCAGCCCGGGCCACGTTAGACTAAGTTGTGTACAAGGGCGAATGGCGGAATGGTAGACGCGCTGGCTTCAGGTGCCAGTGAGCGCAAGCTCGTGGAGGTTCAAATCCTCTTTCGCCCACGGAAACACCACGGCTGAGCAGCCGGGTGAAGATCGGCACGGCATTCGGCCGGCCGACAATCCCACCCGGTTCCCCCTCTCACCCGTATCCTTATAGGCCCAACCTAGGAGTCTTCTTGGACCAGCAGACCCTCATAGCGGTCGTCGCCGGAGCGGTGGCGCTCATCGCACTGGCCGTCGCCGGAATGGCGAACAACCGGCTGACCCATATGAGGCGCTCCATGGCCATCCTCCAGGGCAAGAACGACGCCAAGACGCTGCTCGAGGTTATCTCCGACAACGTCCAGAGGGTCGAGGGTTTTGAGAAGGTCCTGCGCTCCCAGGCCAAGCGCCAGGAGGAGCTGTTCGCCCTTCTCGGCCGGTCGGCAAGGAATCTGGGGGTCGTCCGCTACGACGCGTTCGACGACATGGGCGGAAAGATGTCGTTCTCTGCGGCTCTGCTGGACGACCACGGCAACGGTCTGGTGATCACCTCCATCAACGCCCGCGCCGAGTCCCGGGCGTACGCCAAGCCCATAAAGGGCGGGATGTCCGAGCACAATCTGTCGGGCGAGGAGCAGCGGGCCATCGCCAACGCACTGGGCACCCAGCAGAAGGTCAAGAGGTAGCGATAGACCTGCGCCTGCTGCGCACAGATCCTGAGAAGGTCGCCTTCTCCATGAGGCACCGGGGCGCCGACATCGATCTGGATGCGCTCATCGAGCTCGACCGGCAGCACCGAAGCCTGGTCACCGACGTCGACAACCTGAGGGCCGAGCTCAACCGCGCCCAGAAGGCGATAGGAAAGCTCTCCCCCGAGGAGCGCCCCCAGGCGATCGCCCGAAACAAGCAGGCCGGCGCCGACCTGAAGGACCTGGAGGCCCAGCTTGCCCAAAAGGCGCAGGAGCTGGAGGCTGCCGTCCTGCTGGTCCCCAACCTGGTCCACCCGGACTCCCCTCCCGGACGGGAGGACGCGGAGCTCCGCAAGGTCGGAACCCCCCGGGCCTTCGACTTCGCGCCCGCCGACCACCTGACCCTCGGCGAGGACCTCGGGATCATCGACGTCAAGCGGGCCGCCAAGGTCTCCGGGCCCCGGTTTGCGATCCTGAGGGGAAAGGGGGCCCTGCTCGAGCTGGCCCTGGTTCGCTTCGTGCTCGACCGGCTGATGGCCGTGGGATTCGAGCCGGTCATCCCTCCGGTGCTCGTCAAGGAGGAGGCGATGTACGGCACGGGCTTCTTCCCGACGGACGAGGCGCAGGTCTACAAGACCGCCGACGACGACCTGTACCTGGCCGGGACCTCCGAGGTCCCAATCGCCGGGATGCACGCCGGCGAGATCTTCTCCGCCAAGGAGCTGCCGGTCCGATACGCCGGCATCTCCACCTGTTTTCGCCGCGAGGCGGGAACCTACGGCAAGGACACCCGGGGGATCATCCGGGTCCACCAGTTCGACAAGGTCGAGATGTTTTCGTTCTGCCGTCCCACCGAGTCGGACAACGAGCACCAGGCGATCCTGGCCGAGGAGGAGGGCATCTTCCAGGCGCTCGAGATTCCGTACAAAGTGCTGGACATCGCATCCGGCGAGCTGGCGGCGCCGAACTACCGCAAGTTCGACATCGAGGCCTGGCTGCCCGGCGCCGACCGCTGGCTGGAGGTCACCTCGTGCTCCAACGACTGGGACTTCCAGGCCCGCCGCCTGGGGATCCGGTTCAAGGAGGGGGAGTCGGGGACCGACCTGGTCCACACGTTGAACGGGACGGCCATAGCCGTGGGGCGGTGCATCGTCGCCCTGCTGGAGAACCACCAGCAGGCAGATGGGTCGGTGAGGATCCCGGAGGCGCTGCGGCCCTACACCGGGTTTGAGGAAGTTGCTCCCAAGGGCTGATTCATCGAGCGGTGGAGGTGGGATTCGAACCCACGGAGCCTCTCAGCTCACACGCTTTCAAGGCGCGCCCGTTCGGCCGCTTCGGTACTCCACCGCTTCCCATTATTCCGCTCCGAGGCACGAACGGCGCTGCTCGCCGTCCGGCCCGGGTCCGAACTGTGGCAAAATTCCCGGCGGAGGCGTCGCCTAGTCCGGTCTATGGCGCGGGATTGCTAATCCCGTTGGGGGGCAACCCCCTCGCGAGTTCAAATCTCGCCGCCTCCGCCTCGCAGCCCCACAGAGAGTAATCTTGTTGGGTTGGGCAACACATTGCGCCCTTAGCTCAGTGGATTAGAGTGCATCGCTACGGACGATGAGGTCGGGGGTTCGAATCCCTCAGGGCGCGCAAACTCGTATCGAACTTCGGACCCAGCATCTTCAGCTGGAATCTGCTCTGCAGGTTGGTCAGGCCCCGAACCACCACTGGGGCGATGAACAGGAACACCAGTCCTCCCAACGCGTGCACCGCCCAGGCCCCCGCCAGGCTCGGGCCGCCCCATGAGGTCGACGGGTCACCGCTGCGTAGCGGGAACGCCAGGTTCATCGGGACGATCGACCAGACGTAAGCCCCCGCCAGCAGGCAAGCCAGGTTCAAAGGGATCGATGCCAGGCCGTAGAGCGCCGCCCGGCCGGGCCCGACCGAGCCGGGGGAGGAGAACAGGATCCTCCCCAACAGCCTCTCGCTGAGCCTTGCGTGCAGGCGCACTGCGTCGTTGGGCCTGCCCCGCATCGCCAGAACCGCGCCCCAGATGCCGGCCGGCACAACGGCCGCCAGGTAGGCGCACCGGCGCCAGTTCGCAGTGGTGAACGGGCCTCGTAGAACGTCCATGACTCGGATCCTGAACTCCGTGGTCTTTCCCGAATATCAGGGATCGCCCTTGGATCACCCTGACGAGCCAACCTTAGGTCGGGGTTGTCCGGAATATGTGAACGAATCGTGTCGATTTTGCGCCTGTTTGTTCGACGTTGGGGCAAAAGACAAACCCACGAACGGAAGGAGAGAAGAGATGGGCAAGCTCGTAGTTACCGAGTACATATCGATGGACGGAGTGTTCGAGGAGCCGGGCCGCTGGTCCTTCCCCTTCTTCAGCGACGACGCCGGCGAGTTCAAGGACAAGGAGCTCGCGGCCAGCGACGCCCAGCTGCTCGGGCGCCTGACCTACGAGGGCTTCGCCAAGGCGTGGCCGACCATGGAGGGCACCGGCGACTTCGGCGTGAAGATGAACACAATGCCCAAGTACCTGGTGTCGACGACCGTGGACCACGGCGATTGGGGGCCCACTACGGTCATCAAGGACAAAGTCCCCGAAGAGGTTGCCAAGCTCAAGGAGAAGTACACCGGAGACATCCTCGTCGCCGGCAGTGGCAAGCTGGTGGAGACCCTGATCGAGCACGACCTGGTCGACGAGTACCGGTTCATGGTCCACCCGATCTTCGTGGGGAGCGGCAAGCGGCTGTTCCACGAAGGCCAACCCAAGAAGGTCCTGAAGCTGATCGACACGAAGGTTCTCACCTCCGGGATCACGATCCTTTTCTACGCACCTGCAGCCGGGAAGTAGCCGGGCGTTAGGCTTGGGGGCGTGGCCCCCAACCCCAACGAGATCGACAACGGCTTCATGCGCCTTGCCCTCGAGCAGGCGCATCTGGCCGTGGCCCACGACGACGTGCCGGTTGGCGCGGTCGCCGTCGCCCACGGGGAGGTCATGTACGCCGCCCACAACGAGCGTGAGCTCAGGGGTGACCCCACGGCCCACGCCGAGGTTCTCTGCCTCAGGGGAGCCGCCAAGAAGCTCGGTCGCTGGCGCCTGGCGGAGGTAACCGTGTACTCGACGGTCGAACCGTGCCCCATGTGCGCCGGCGCCCTGGTCGCCGCCCGGGTGCACCGGGTGGTCTACGGCGCCCCGGACGTTTTGGGGGGAGCCGCCTGGTCGATCTACAACATCGTGCAGGACCCGCGGCTGATGCACCGGTGCGAGCTGACCTCGGGCGTTTTGAAGGAGGAATGCGCCGAAGTCATCCAGGCTTTCTTCGAAAAAAAGCGCCGGCCCGTCCAGTTCCTATAATTGATCCCGGTGGAGTACCAAAGCGGCCGAACGGGCGCGCCTCGAAAGCGCGTGAGCTGAGAGGCTCCGTGGGTTCAAATCCCACCTCCACCGCTCTTTAACCAGGTAGGTCGGGGCGGACGGCCCTCGGCTATCCGCCCCCGACCCGGATCCCCTTACGACACGTCCTTCAAGTTGACCTTGTCGAGGGTCTTGAGGCTGTCGAGGCCCCTCACCTGTCGCACCAAGTTACGGCTCATGGCGAACTTGATGACTGCGTGAGCGACCGCGTCCGACATCTGATCGAGTACGAGGTTGCTGTTGTTGGCGAACGTGTCGCACGCCAGGTGGTAACAGGGGTCGTACGGCTGACCGGCGGTCCCACCGTAGACCGCCTGCTGTGCGGGAGTCTTCTCGCCCTCGGCTCCGGTGAACAGTCCGCCGGCCGGGATTCCTAATGCGATGAAGGGGCCGTAGTCCGACCGGCCGTCGAAAGCGGTCGGCTCGGTTGCCAGGCCCTGGCTGGCGAAGTAGTCGAGGAACACCTGCTCGATTACGTCCGAGCCCGCCGGGGCTCCGCCGGCGGGCGGCGGGGTGTCGGATGTAT
>DASTUJ010000090.1 GCA_035759705.1 Actinomycetota bacterium
GCCCGGGCGTCCAACGGCCAGGTGCCGGCCGAGCTCATCCGGGCACAGCTGGAGCGGGGAGACCTGGAGGACGCCAGCACCAACACCGAGGTCCACCTGGCCGAGGCGGTACGCCTGCTCGGCGCCGGCGAAGTCGACAAGGCTATCGAGGTCCTGCAGTCCGCACGGCGGATCGTCCGCAAAGCCGGATTGAGGCAGGAGTACGTTGCCCCGATCCTCCCCTGGCTCGCCACCGCCCTCAGGATCAAGGCCGAGCTGATCTCGGCCCACAGCGCGGTGCCGCGCAAACAGATGAGGCACGCAGTCGCAGTTGGGTTCAGGGCCTCGGTAATCGCCCGGAGCTTCCGCAACAACCTTCCGCACGCCCTGCGCGAGCAGGGTCTGATCGCCGCGCTGGACGGCCGCCCCAGGGCCGCCCGGCGGCTGCTTTCCAACAGCCTTTCCGTGGCCCGCTCCCAATCGGCAAGGTACGAGGAGGCGGAGACCCTGCGGGCGATCGGGCGAGTGGGAGTGCCGCTGGGCTGGGCCGGGGCCGAAAAAGATCTCAAGGCCGGAGAGGCGCTGGTCAAGGAGCTGCGCGCGGTGTCTGCGCCGGCTGTTCCCGACCAGTTGGACACCCTCTCGCTGGCCGATCGATTCAGCACCCTGCTGGAGATGGGTCGCTCGATCGCCTCCCAGTCCGAGCCGGAGGGCGTCTACCGGGCGGTCCAGGAGGCAGCCATCAGCCTGTTGCGAGGTGAGCAGTGCGCGGTTGTCGACATGCACGGGCGGGCTTCCGGCTCCCTCATGGGGTTGGAGAACCTGGAGCACCTCAGCCGCACCATGGTGGAGCGGGCGATCGACGAAGGCGGCCCGGTGGTGGTCAACCTCGGCGACGAGATGGACGCAACCGAAAGCCTGGTGTTCTCCGGGGTCCGCTCGGTTCTCTGCGCCCCGATCGCCGCCAAGGACGGCTTCACCAAAGCCTGCTTCTACGTCACCCACTCCCAGGTCGGCGGCCTGTTCGGTCGGGAGGAGGTCCAGCTGGCCTCGTTCATCGCCACCCTGGCCGGTGCGGCGCTCGACCAGGTGGCCGGCAGCGAGGCCCGGTTCACCTCCCTGGCGCAGAACTCCAGTGACGTCATCAGCATCGTCGGCCCCCGTGGCCTCATCGAGTACCAGTCCTCCTCGGTCCAGCGGATTTTCGGCCTGAGCCCCCAGGAGATGATGGGATCCCGCCTGTCGGCCTGGGTCCACCCGGATGAGGCGGCCGCCGTGAGCGACGAAATCGAGGCGATGCTCGCCGAAGGGCGCAGCCACGCGATGCTCGAGTGCCGCCTCCGGGCGAGCGACGGCAGCTGGCGGGAGACCGAGACGACCATGACGAACCTGGTCGACGACCCCAGCGTCCACGGAGTGGTGCTGAACACCCGCGACGTATCCGAACGAAAGGCGATGGAGGCCGAGAGGCGGCGGGACGAAGAGGCCCTCCGGCTCAGCCAGGCGCAGCTGGCCGCAGCCCAACGCATCGGCCACTTCGGCAGCTTCCAGTGGGATGTACAGAACGACGCGCTCGACTGGAGCGACGAGCTCTACGAGATCTTCGGGATTCCAAAGGAGTCGTTCTCCGGCACCATCGCCGCCTACCGCGACCGGCTTCACCCGGAGGACGCAGACCGGGTCCAGGCCATTCTGGGCGACGCGCTGAAAGGCGGCGGCGACTTCGAGATGGAGCACCGCCTGGTGAGGCCCGACGGCCACACGGTGGTGCTCCACTGCCGCGGCGAGGTCATTCTCGGAGCCTCCGGGAAGGCCGAACGTATGCTCGGGGTGGCCCAGGACGTCACCGAGCAGAAGAGGGTGGAGGACGCCCTCCGGGTCAGCGAGGACCGGGCCCGGGCCGCCATGGACCAGGCCGTGGAGGCATCCCGGCTCAAGTCGCAGTTCCTGGCCACCATGAGCCACGAGATCCGCACCCCGATGAACGGAGTGCTCGGCATGGCGCACCTGCTCCTCGACACCAAGCTCACCCCCAACCAGCGCCGCTACCTGCTCGCACTGAAGGACTCGGGGACCAGCCTGCTGGAGATCATCAACGACATCCTCGACTTCTCGAAGGTCGAAGCGGGCAAGCTCGAGCTGGAAAAGATCGACTTCGACCTCCACCAGGTGGTCGACGGCACGGCCTCCCTGTTCCTCACTGCGACCCAGGAGAAGGGCCTGAACCTGTCGGTCGAGATATCTCCCGAGGTGCCCCAGTGGGTGGTCGGCGACCCGGTGCGGATGAGGCAGGTCCTCACCAACCTGACGAGCAACGCGGTCAAGTTCACCGACTCCGGGCGGGTAGCGGTGACCGTCACCAAACGACCCAACGGGCTGATCCGCTTCGAGGTCACCGACTCCGGGATCGGCATCGAACCGGAAGCCCGCAAGACCCTGCTCGACCCGTTTGTCCAGGCCGACGCCTCCACCACCCGCCGGTTCGGGGGCACGGGACTGGGCCTGGCGATCTCCTCTCAGCTGGTGGAGCTGATGGGGGGCAAGCTGGACTTCGACAGCCTGCCCGACGTCGGCAGCACCTTCTGGTTCGAGGTCCCCCTCGCCGCAGCGGCACACAAGCTGCCGGCGGGCAGGCACCTCACCGGCAGCAACGGCTCTGAGCCGGTACCGGCCGCCGGGCGGGTCCTGCTGGTGGAGGACTCGTACGTGAACCAGCTTGTCGCCACCGGAATGCTCGAGAAGCTGGGCTACAAGGTCACCCTTTCGACCAACGGCGCCGAGGCGGTTGAGATGGCCGCGTCCGCGCAGCCCGACGTGATCCTCATGGACTGCCTCATGCCGGTGATGGACGGGTACGAGGCCACCGGGCGGATCCGCCGCATGCGAGGGCCGGTGAGCCGAACCCCGATCGTCGCCCTCACCGCCTCGGCCATGGCCGGCGACAGGGAGAGGTGCCTCGAAGCCGGAATGGATGCCTACCTGTCCAAGCCTTTGAACCCGCAGGCGCTCGGGGCCCTGCTCGAGGAGCTGACCAGCTCCCGCCCGCAGGCGCGCCCGGCCCGCCAGAATGCCGGCCCTGGCGACCGGCCCCTGGACTCCAAGGTGCTGAACGACCTGAGACAGCTGGACCGGGACGGAGATGGGAGCTTCCTGCGTGAGGTGATCTCGGCCTACATCGAGGACACCGAGCAGCGACTGGTGGAGTTGCGCTCGAGCGTTGTTGCCGGGGACGTCTCCGCGGTGGGGCGCAACGCCCACACCCTCAAGGGAAGCTCCCGCAATATCGGCGCCGAAAGGATGGCCGGACTCTGCGAATCCCTTGAGCCGTGGACCGGGGAGGATCCGGGTTCGGCCGTGGGGACTCTCTCCCAGCTGGACGAGGAGTTCGTCCAGGTGAAGGCCGCTCTGGCCGAGGAGCTCGGTCTGGCCTCCTAGCCCAGGAGGCTCTAACACTCTCGTTCGCCGTCACGAATCGGGCATTCGCGCCACGGCCCAAAACGGACACTCTAGGTGCGACCTACGCCGCTCAGAGCGGTCGAAATTCCGTTTGGAACCATTTCTCCAGGGGTACAGATTGTGTGCAACATCAAGGTGCATAACGGATGCACCCTCGGCGCTAAGGAGGAGCCCTGTGGATTCGTTCGACGACAAGGTGGATGGCAAGACCGACAAGGCCGGCGGCAAGATCAAAGAGATGGCCGGCGAAACCTTCAACGATCCCGACCTGGCAGCCGAAGGACGGATGGACCAAGCCAAGGGTGGGCTAAAAGAGGGCCTCGGCGACGCCAAGGACGCTATCGACGACGCCAAGGACGGAATTCGCGACGCCCTTCGGTAACACACTCATCACTCGGTAAGTCAACTAGCTGGTCGGTCACACCGGATAAGGAGAAACGTAATGGGAACCGTTCTTTGGATCATCGCAGTTGTTCTCGCCATTCTTGGCGTCATGCAGATTCTCAACGGAGCACTGCTCTGGGGAATCATCCTGTTGGTACTCGCAGCGGCCGTAGGCCCCGGCGGATGGAGCATCTTCAACCGTCGAGCCGTATAACCAGCACCACAACTTAAAAAAGAGGCTGCCTTCGGGCAGCCTCTTTTTTATGCCGTCTTCTCGACCCTGGCGACGCCGCTGGTCTGCTGGTCGACCTCCGGGCCCCCCAGGTACCCGATGCTCGACGCTCCGCTCGCCCGGGCTCTCAGCTCGTCGGAGACGTTGACCACAGCCCGGCCGGTCCCGGAAACCTCGACCTCGGCGGTGCGGCCGGTCAAAGCGCGCCCGTCGAACCCGCCCGCCCCGGAGATCGTCACGATCTGCGCCGTCGCTCTGCCGGCCAGAACGCTCTTGACGGTCCCCGACAGCCCGACCTCCAGCCGGTCGGCGTCGAGCCCAACCGCATCGATCGTCACGCTGCCCGAGCCGTCGATCCCGTTCAAGGTCTTCACCTTGAGCCGGTAGACGATGGGCTTGGTGGCGCTGATGCTCGAGTTCGGACGGATGCCGAGCTTCAGCCGGCCGCCCTCGACCTCCGAGACGAGCAGCGGGAGCAGGTTGTCCTCGGCCTCGATGGTCAGCGACTCCTCTCCGGACTGCTCGATCTGGAGGTCTCCTATCCCCTGGATCGAGACCCGGTCGAAGCCGCTCACCGGGCGCTCCTCGGACTTCAGATTTCCCGAGCCGGTGACGTTCTCACCGGAGCCCGAGCTGCTGGAAGAGCTGGAGGATGAGCTGGAGGTCGACCCGGAGGCGGTCGCCCCGGGTGTGGGCTCACTGTCGGAGCCCGAGATGAGCGTGCAAGAAGGCAGCACGAGCCCTGCCAGCAGGCAGGCCAGGACGTTGCGCCGCTTTCGCTCCATGGACCTCAACTCTACGACTTAACAGAGGTGCCTTAAACTGGCCTCCGCCCGCGCCACTCACCTGGGGGACCCAAACTTGAGCTCAGTCGACACCACCATCGCCGCAGGCACCGTACTCGAGGGTTACCTCGTCGAGCGGGTGGAGCCGGTTCCCTACCTCCACGGCACCTTCTACGAGCTTCGCCACCAGGGCACGGGCGCCCGCCACATCCACATTGCCGTCCCCGACGACAACAACGCCTTCGTCGTCATGCTCCCGACCCCGCCCAACGACTCCACCGGGGTGCCGCACATCCTGGAGCACCTGGCGCTGTCGGGCTCCGAGAGCTACCCGGTCAAGGACGTGTTCTTCTCGATGAACCCCCGGTCGCTCAGGACGTACATGAACGCCTCGACCAGCTCGGACGCCACCAGCTACTACTACTCCTCCCGCAACTCCAAGGATTACCGGAACCTGATGTCGGTGTACCTGGATGCGGTGTTCTTTCCGCGACTGGCCGAGCTCAGCTTCAAGCAGGAGGGCCATCGGCTGGAGTTCGAGCAGGGCGACGACCCCACCTCCGGCCTGCGGTTCAAGGGGGTGGTCTTCAACGAGATGAAGGGGGCGATGGCCAACCCGGTCGCCATCCTGTTCCGGGCCGCCGGGCGGGCCCTGTTCCCGGACCTGACCTACGCCTACAACTCCGGCGGCGACCCCAAGGAGATCCCCAACCTGACGTGGGAGAACCTGAGGGCTTTCCACGCCCGCCACTACCACCCGTCCAACGCCTTCTTCTACACCTACGGGAACCTGAAGCTGGAGGAGACCCTTCGCCAGATCTCCAGCCAGGTGCTGACCCGGTTCACCGCCGTCGACCCCGACGTAGACATCCCGGACCAGAAGCCGTTCACGGCGCCGGCCGAGCTCACCGAGAGCTACCCCCTTGCCGACCAGGAGGAGCCGGACGGCAAGTACCAGGTGCTGGTCGCGTGGGCCACGGTGCCTTCGAGCAACTCGTTCGAGGTCCTGAGCTTTGAGATCCTGGAGCGGGTGCTGCTGGCCAACGCAGCATCGCCTCTGCGCAAGGCCCTGATCGACTCCGGGCTGGGCAGCGCCCTCAACGACCTCAGCGGTTTCCTCGCGTACGCCAAGCAGAGCGTCTTCGGCGCCGGCCTGAAGGACGTAAAGAAGGAGGACGTGGAGAAGGTCGAGGCACTGATCCTGGACACCCTGACCCGCCTGGCCCAGGAGGGCCTGGACACCGAGCAGGTCGACGCTGCGATCCACCGCCTGGAGCTCGAGCGCCGGGAGGTCAGCAACTCCGGGTCCCCCTACGGCCTTAGGCTGTTCGACCGGTTCGAGGCCGCCTACGTCCACGGCGGCGACCCCTACCGGGCGCTGATGTTCGACGAGGACCTCAGGCAGCTGCAGGAGGAGCGGGCCAAGGGGCCATACCTGGAGAACCTGATCCGCCGCTGGCTGGTCGACAACCCGCACCGCAGCCGCATCCTGCTCGCCCCCGACCAGGAGATGGTCCAGCTGGCCGAGCAGGAGGAGCTGGAGAAGCTGGCGAAGATCGAGGAGAGCCTGACCGCCGAGCAGAAGACCACGATCGTCGAGGAGTCGTTGAAGCTGGTCGAGCTGCAGGACGCCAAGCAGGACCTCTCGGTGCTGCCGACGCTGGAGCTGAGTGACATCCCGATGACCTTCGAGGACATCCCTCACACCATCGAGGAGATCGCGGGCGCGAAGGTCGGGTTCTTCCCCCAGCCCACAAACGGGATCAGCTACGTCGACCTGAGGTTCGACTTCACGAACCTGGACGACGACCTGATCGACCTGCTCTCACCCTTCGCCTTCGCGGCCACCCGGTCGGGCGCAGGGTCGGACGACTACCTGACGATGGCCGCCCGGATCGAGACCTACACCGGCGGCATCGGCGCCGCCCCGATGATCCGGGTGCCGCTCTCGCAGGAAGCCCCGATGCGGCGCTCGTTTGCGGTTTCCGGAAAGGCGCTTTCCCGGAACCACCAGCCGTTCATGGACATCGTTCGGGACCTTCTTACCGGCCTCTACTTCGAGCCGGCCCGCCTGAAGGACCTGATCGCTCAACAGAAGGGGCGTCTGGAGCCGCAGATCCTGCAGGCCGGCCACATGTTCGCCCAGAAGCTGGCCCTGTCCGCGCTCAGCGAGTTCGGCAGCCTCGAGGAGCGGGTCAACGGCCTGAGCGTGGTCGGCAAGCTGAAGGCCCTCTCCGCCCTCTCCGAGGACGAGCTGCAGGGGGTCATCGCCTCCTACGAACGGATCCGGGACGCGCTGTTCAACTCCGGGACCCGTATCAGCATCTGTGTGACCGCCGAGGAGCCTGCGATACCCCAGCTGCGTGAGCTGCTGGGAGAGGTGCTGTCCGCGCTGCCTGCGGGAGTTGCGGGCGTCGCTTCCGCCAAGGAGCCGTTCCGGCGCGGTCCCCACCAGGCCAGGACCACCTCGGTGCCGGTCGCCTACAACGCCAAGGTCCGCAAGGTCGTCGGGTTCTCCCACCCGGACGCGCCGGCGCTGATGGTGCTGGCGAACTACCTGGACGACAAATATCTGCTCAGGGAGATCCGGGAGAAGGGCGGCGCCTACGGGGCGTCGGCCAACTTCGGCCGTGAGACCGGGTACTTCTCGTTCCTGACCTACCGCGACCCGCACATCGTCCGCACCCTGGAGGTGTGGGACAGGGCGGTGGAGGCGATTACCGACCCGTCGCTCACCGTCACGCCGGACGACCTGAAGGAGGCGATTCTGGCCTCGTGCGCTGCGGTCGACCCGCTGCTGTCCCCCGACACCAAGGGGCGCAGCCGCTTCTTCGACGACCTGGCCGGCTACACGCTGGAGCAGAAGGCGGCGTTCAAGCGGGGGCTGCTGTCGGCGACGGTCGACGACATCCGCCGGGTGGCGGCCAAGTACCTGACCGAAGGCGACTTCGCGCTGGCCTGCGTCACGAACCCGGCCAAGATCGAGGAAGCCAACAAGGAGCTGGGCGACCTCTACGAAGTCAGCCCCATCTAGTGGATGAATTAACTTTCGCCCTGGAGCTCGCCGGGGCGGCCGACGAGATCTCCATGAAGTACTTCGACCGGGACCCGGAGACCTCGGTGAAGAGGGATGGGTCACTGGTCACGGTGGCCGACAAGGAGATCGAGCAGCTCATCCGCCGGCGGATCCGGGAGCAGTTCCCGTCTCACGCGATCCTCGGCGAGGAGACCGGCCTGGAGGGGGACGCCGGCGCTCCGATCTGGATCGTCGACCCTATCGACGGCACCAACAACTACGCCTCCGGCATCCCGATCTTCGGGACGTTGATCGCCCTGAGGGTCAACGGCCGCACCGAGGTGGGGGTCGCGAGTGCGCCGGCGCTGGGAGAGCTGTACGACGCCGCCACCGGCGACGGCGCCCGCATGAACGGAAAGCCGATCCAGGTGAGCAAGGTCGATGCGATGGCCGACGCGGTGGTCTGCATCGGCTCCTACCGGCGGATGCGCAAGCGGGGCTACCGGGAGCAGCTGGACCGGATCTTCCAGGACTGCCGGCGGGACCGGGGCTTCGGGGACTTCTGGGGTTACATGCTGGTGGCCAAGGGAGCGGCCGAGGTGATGCTGGAGCCAAATCTCAACATCTGGGACGTAGCAGCTTTGGAGGTGATCCTCAGCGAGGCCGGGGGCCGGGCGTCCACCTTCGCCGGCGAGCCGTATCCGGAGTCGCGCATTACCAACTACAAAAGCGGTGACGGCAGCTTCATGGCCACCAACGGCCTGCTGCACGACGACCTCGTGGCCCGGCTGTCCTGAGCTAGTTCGGGAAACTATTTTCCTGAAATTGCCATTGCCCCTTAAGTTCCCCCGCACTCTGCCGATAGGACAGCGATGTCTATATCGCGGGGACCCGGCTTTCGACTTCGTTTGTTCGCGGTCCTGGCGCTCTGCCTCGTGGCGCTTCCCCTTGCGCCGACCGCAGCAGGAGCGAACGGAACTCCCGCCGGGATAAATTTCTGGAACTTCAAGTCCACCGGCGTCCCGGCCAACGATGCGGTGTTCGACTCAGGGCGAGGGGTCCTGATGGTCACCGTGCCCTCCAAACACACATCCCTGGGCAACATGCTCATAGAGATGAATCCACGTACCGGCGCCATCGGCCGGAAGGTCTTCGTAGGCAGTGACCCCGAAGAAATCGCTCTGACCGACGACGGCACCACGGCGTACATCGGCCTGGGGGGAACCAACCGGATCGTAAGGGTCAGCCTGGCTACCTTCAGCGTTGCGGACTCCTTCTCCACCGGCTCCATCCATTTCAACGGCCCGATGTTTCCGGAGGACATCGAGGCCGTTCCGGGACGAAACGACACCGTCGTCGTCTCGCTTCAGGTCCCGGGGTTCACCACCAGGCACCGGGGAGTGTGGGCCTTCCGAAACGGCGTCGCCCTTCCGGCGCACACGGAATCGGACGACAGGGCGTTGAGAATCGAGTTCACCGACGCGGACAGTCTCGTCGGATACAACGACGAGAGCACGGACTACAAGCTGACCACGTTGTCGCTCGACGATTCCGGCGTTCACCTCGTTGCCGAGAACGAAACCGCCATCCGCGGGTTCTTCGCCGACATTGAGTTTGCCGGCGGGCGGGTCTACGGCGCCGGTGGCCGGGTAATCGACGCCTCCACCCTCGATGCGGTTCACAACTTCTATCTCGATCGGCCGCAGGCGGTGGAGCCAAATCCGGAGATCGACCGGGTGGCTTTCCTTGACAAGAGCTCGGCGATCTCGATCTTTGAAACTGAATCCGGGGACTTCCTTGGGGCGCGGACGTTCCCGTCGATACCCGAATACGTGAACGGGCTCGTCTCCTCCGGCGACGGATACGCAGTGCTTTCGGATAAAGAGGTCCTGCTGCTCGGTCCTTCGGTGGCAGGGGGTGCCGTGGCTGCGCCTGCAGGACCCGTGAGTAAGCTCGCCGGGCTGATGAGCCGCCAGCTGGGATTCGCAGCAACCGATCTTCTGTACGACGAGACCCGCAACCGCCTCTACGCAACGGTGCCCGACGGAACATCTCCCAAAGCCAATCAGCTGCTCGCACTCGACCCTCAGACCGGCGAGGTTCTTGCCAACCTCCCGATGGGCCGCCGGCCCGAGTGGCTTGCCATGTCGGATGACCGGTCGACCCTCTACGTCTCGGTGCACGAGGGCGGCAAGGTCAACCGCGTCGACCTGAACACCTTCCTGGTCACCCAGACCTTCCCGCTCGGATCCGCGCCCTTTGTCGTTGCCGAGGACATCGAGGTCATGCCGGGCACCACCGGCACCGTGGCCATAACCCTGGCCAACCCGGCGATGGGCCGCGGCTCCGGGCATGAGGGGGTGGCGATCTTCAAGGAAGGGATCAAGCTCCCCGCGGTTGCGAAGAGCTTCGCCGAGTGGGCCGATCAAATTGAGTTCGCCGACCCGGCCACAATCTACGCAACCAACACCCAGGTGTCGGGCTTCGAGTTCCACGAGATCAAGGTCGACGGCACCGGCGCCCGGATGAACAGGACCACCGATTACCTGCTGCCCTCCTACGTGGGCAAGATGGACCTGACCGCCGGAAGGGTCTATTCCCCCCGTGGCGTCATCCTCGACCCGGCACGCCCCGAGCTGATCGGGCACCTGGATGCCTTCACCCCACCGCGAAACTGGTCGCAGACCGGCGGCACGGCAGTGGAGGCCGTGCCCCCCTGGACCAGGGTGTTCACCTCGACCTCAAACGGGTCGATAGAGGAGTACGACCTCAACCAGATGCGCCTGGTGGGCACGACCCAGGTACCGGGAATCGACTTCGGAGTTTCTGCGATCGTCTTTACGGGCAGCGGACTGGCGCTCGGTGGGCGCGATTTGACCCTTCTGGTGCCGAAAGGCTCTCCGGCGCCGCCCCCCACGCCGGGCCAGCCGGCGGTCGCCTGGGGATACAACGGCTTCGGAGCGCTTGGGGCCGGCGGGCCGGCGGACATGGAGCCGGCGACCCCCGCCGGGCTGACCGGCGTGACCCAGGTTTCCGCCGGCACCTATCACAGCCTGGCCCTGAAAACAGACGGCACCGTATGGAGCTGGGGCTACAACGGAGTCGGGCAGCTGGGCGACGGAACAGTCACCGACGGCAGGACCCCGGTCCAGGTCGCCGGGCTGACCGGGATGGTCGCGGTCTCCGCCGGCATGATGCACAGCCTGGCCCTCAAGTCGGACGGCACCGTCTGGGCCTGGGGATGGAACCCCTATGGGCAACTCGGGAACGGGTTGAGCGCCGATCTCAAGCGCCCGGCGCAGATCACCGGGCTCGCCAACGTCACCTCGATATCGGCCGGCGCCCTGCACAGCCTGGCAACCAGGTCCGATGGCACCGCCTGGGGTTGGGGTTACAACGGCCTGGGGGCGGTTGGAGACGGCACCACCGTCGACCGGCTCCGGCCGGTGCAGGTGGTAGGTCCACAAAGCATCACCGAGATCTCCGCCGGCGGCTTCCACAGCCTGGCCCTCAACAATCGTAATCAGGTCTGGGCATGGGGATGGAACGCCTTCGGGCAGCTGGGCGACGGCACGACCGTAGACCACAAACTGCCGATCCAGATCGAGTACCTCGCGATCGAGAACATCTCCGCCGGCTACGTGCACTCGCTGAGCAGATCGGTCAACGACCTGGTCTACGGCTGGGGGTACAACGGGTTTGGCCAGCTGGGCGACGGTACCAAGATCGACCGGCGCTCCCCAAAGTTCACCGGATCGCTGCAGGAGAACGTCTCCGCCGGCCTGTTTCACAGCCTCTTCATGAGCCGAGGGTACGCCGTTGCGGTGGGGTGGAACGCCTATGGCCAGCTGGGTGACGGCACCACCAAGGACTCACTGATGAAGGCGTGGAATCCCCGCACGGGGATGGTCACTCAGGTCTCTGCCGGAGGCCTGCACAGCCTCGGGGTGCGCAGGCCGTGAGGCGCACCCGATCCACACCGGCCGCAGGCCTTCTCGCCCTCCTGGTGACGACGCTGCTGCAGCCGCTTGCCCATGCGGCCGAGCCGGCCGCCGCACCCGCACTCGAAGCCTGGGCGATCAAGTCCGTCCCCCTGCCCGCACATGATTCCGCATACGACGAGCTCCGCAACAAGGTACTGGTCACAGTCCGTTCGAGCCATCCGTCGCTCGGCAACATGCTGGTCGAGATCGACCCCGACACCGGGACGCTCGGACGGCGCGTGTTCGTCGGAAGCGAACCAAAACAGTTGGCAGTCACCGACGACGGCGCGTTCGCCTACGTCGGGCTGGGCGGAGCCAACCGGGTCGTCAAGGTGGACCTTTCGACGTTCGCAGTGGCGCTATCCTTCGCCACCGGGCCGGACACGGGGGTCAACGGGCCGCTGTTCCCCGAGGAAATCGAACCGCTGCCCGGCCGGAACGACGCGGTAGCCGTCGTGCTGTCAGATCGCATCTTCGGCCACGAGGGGATTTGGATCTTCGTCGACGGTGTCCAGTTGCCCAGCCACACCGACGACCAGACCGACACCGATCGCATGGAATTCGTAAGCCCGTCCGAGATCATGGGCTTCAGGGACCACAACGGTTACTACTCGATGCTTCGCTACGCGGTCGATGCTTCGGGCATCCGGCGCACCGGCTACCGGCAGGAGCCCACACCCAAAAAGGCCGTCGACTTTCGCTTCATGGCGGGCAAGCTGTACTACTCCTCGGGCTTGGTGGTGGATGCCGTCACCGGGCTCACGGTCCCGGGGCTTCCCGTAGACAACGGCAAGCTGGTGGAGGTCCACCCGGCGAGGTCCCAGGTCTCATTCCTGTCGGGTAAAAACGTCTCGATCTTCGACTCGACCACCTCGGGCCAGGTCGCCGCCCGCACCTTTGCGGAGCTACCTGCGGAGGCCAATGCGTTCGTTGCAACAGGCGACGGCCTCGTGGTGGCGGCCAAGGACGCTGTCTTCGTACTCGGCCCGAACGTCGGAGGGGAACCCGTTCAGATTCCCCCGGCGCCCCCGAGCAAGATCGCAGGCTGGCAGGTGCACCAGGTTCCCATGAAGGTCAACGACATGGCATACGACAAGGTCCGTGACCTGCTCTACGTCACCACTGCCGGCCACGCCGAGACCGATCCGCACAGTCTGTTGGCCGTCCACCCGCAAACGGGCGAGGTTGTAAAAAGCATTGTCCTCGGCAACTGGCCGGGGCCCATCGCTCTCAGTGACGACCACTCCCGCCTGTTCGTCGGCATCGAGCGCACAGGGCAGATCAAGCAGATCGACCTCTCGACCTTCAGCGTTATCAAGACCTTCTCCCTCGGCCATACGCCGTTTGTTGCGGCAACCGATATCGCGGTGATGCCCGGGGATCGCAACACGGTGGCGGTTGTGCTGCACGAAGAAGGCATGCTGGATTGGGATGCGGGCATCTCCCTATACCGGAACGGGGTGCAGGTGGGGCGGACCAAAGTCCAAAGCGGTCCTGAAGACCTGGCCTTCGGAGATGCCGGGAACCTCTACGGAGTCGATTGGGGAGGCCGTTTTCGGCGGATGACCGTCGACGAGTCCGGGGTCCATATGGAGGCGACGTTCCGCGACATCATGACTACCACCAGCAACCTCACGATCACCGACGGGATTGCCTACTCCACCCAGGGAGATGCAGTCGACCCGGTTCGGGCCGAGCGGCTCGGGCGGTTCGATGCCGGCACGGACCCCAACGGGCTGATTCAGGCAGACAGCTTTGTTGCGATCCCCGCTCTGGGACGCGGATTCCTCAGCCGTTTCTGGGGCGTGGTCGAGGAGTACGACCTGAAGGAGTTTCGTCTCATCTCGACGTTCCAGATGCCGGCGGGCCTGCACCTGTACAACATCGTGGACACCGGAAAGGGATTAGCGGGCACCGGAGGGGGTGGCCTCGTCCTCCTGACGCCCAAAGCCCCGCCTCCAACTCCGGCGCCCCAGCCCGCCGTGGCTTGGGGGTACAACGGTTTGGGCGCCGTCGGTGTCGCGGGGTCCGGTTTGTCTCCGTCCACCCCGGCCGGGTTGACCGGCGTAACCCAGGTTTCGGCCGGCACCTATCACAGCCTGGCGCTCAAGTCGGACGGGACCGTGTGGAGCTGGGGCTACAACGCCACCGGAGCCCTGGGCGACCGGACGACAACCGATCGACCTACCCCGGTTCAGGTGTACGGCCTGCGGAAGGTGGTGGCGGTTTCTGCGGGAATGCTTCACAGCGTGGCCTTGACCGAGGAGGGATTCGTCTACTCCTGGGGGTGGAACGGATACGGCCAGCTCGGGAACGGGTCGACCGTGGATTCGTCCACCGCCACCCGCGTCAACAGTCTCACCGGTGCGGCCTCGGTGTCGGCCGGTGCCCTGCACAGCCTGATGGCGAAACGTGACGGGACCGTCTGGAGCTGGGGCTACAACGCGCTGGGCCAGTTGGGCGACGGAACCACCATCGATCGCCACCATCCGGTCAAAGTTTCGACAATAAGCAACGCGCTCGGTGTCTCCGCCGGCGGCTTCCATAGTGGAGGCGTGGACGGTCTCGGGAGGGCGTGGGGGTGGGGGTGGAACGTGTTCGGACAGCTGGGCGACGGCACCACAGTCGATCGCAGGGTCCCCGTCAGGCTCACTGCGGCCGGCGATTTTGTCCAGGTTTCAGCCGGTTACCTCCACACGCTCGCCAGAACCCGGGGCGGCGCCACGCTGGCGTGGGGTTACAACGGGTTCGGGCAGGTGGGCGACGGCACAGCGGTCGACCGGCTTTCCCCCAAGCAGATCACCGCGTCCGGAGCGACCGATGTTTCCGCCGGCATGTTCCACAGCCTCGCAGCGTCCAACGGCAGCGCGTTGGGCTGGGGCTGGAACGGATTCGGGCAGGTGGGCAACGGCAACACCGTCGACCAGCGTATTCCTACCGTGGCTTCGGGCGCCGGCAAGGTCGTACGGGTTTCGGCCGGCGGATTACACAGCCTCGGCGTTCGGGGTTAGCCGGACCTAGTCCGCCGCTGCGCCTGATACGCTTTTGAGGCCCGCGCTCTTCGCGGCCGCAATGAGGCCCCCATCGACCAGCGGCCTAGGTCTCCACCCTTTCAAGGTGGCAACACGGGTTCGAATCCCGTTGGGGGCACTCCTGGGTTCACACCGGATGACTTCAATCGTTCGAGCCCGTCGAGAATGAACTCGAGGCCGAACTCGAACTCCTCCGTGTAGTCGTAGCCCCTCATCCCGAGCTCCTCCACGACCTCGGCGAGATACGGGAATTCGTCACCTCTTTCGCCCACCGTGGTCTTCGCCACCTCGCCGGACTCCTCCGGAGTCTCGAACGGGATCGTCTGCTCCTGGAGGGCGAAACCGTAGGTGAAGCAGTCCAGCAGGTTGTAGGCGTGCACCGCCTCCCGGAAGGGGAACCCCGCCTCTCGGAGGCACCCCATCGTGGCGTTGTGGTGGACGGCACTCGCCGGTCCGGGGTGCAGGCGGGACTCCATCAGCCCGACCGCCCAGCGGTGCCGCTGCAGGGCGGCGCGCGCCGAGGCCCCGCGCTTTCGCAACTCGGCCTTCCAATCTCCGCCTATGGCGGGGGGGTACATCTCGGCGAACACGGCGTCGACCATGCCGTCGACCAGGTCGTCCTTATGGGTTACGTGCCGGTACAGAGCCATAGGCGCCGCGCCGAGATCGGCTGCGAGGTTGCGCATGCTAAGTGAGTCGAACCCCTTGGACTCCGCCAGTGCGACCGCAGCTTCGACTATCCGCTCCCTGGTAAGAGAGGTCCGGTGGTTCTTCACTCGTTGAGCCAATTCTTGCCCCTTCCGAAAGATTTTTCTAATTGCCGCTTGACATGCGTACGGTGTACGCATACTCTACCCCATGCGTACACCGTACGCAACGTCCAGGAGCTGTTGGAACTCGATCGAAAGGAAAAGGCAGTGGAGACTCAAAGGACCGCACGGATCTTCGGCTGGCTGTTCATAGCCACCTTCATAACCTCCATCGGAGCCCGGCTGTTCTTCGTAAACGGGCTCGGGGCGAGCTGGGAGGACATGCGCTTCATCCCCGGCGCCGGCAACAACACGAGCCTGTACCTCGGCGCAATTCTCGAGTTCCTGCTGATCGTCACCAACGTCGGCACCGCCGTGGTGCTCTACCCCATCGTCAAGCGGCAGAGCGAAGGCCTGGCGATGGGGTACGTCGTCGCCCGGATCATCGAATCTGTCTTCATCCTGGTCGGCCTCATCAGCATCGTGTCGATCGTTACCGTGAGCAACTCTCTGGCCGGCGCCACCGGAGCCGCCGCCGCCGCTTTGACCGCGCAGGGCAGTTTGTTGGTCTCCACCTACGAGTGGGCGTTCCTGTTCGGCCCCGGCCTGGTGGTCGGTTTCGGCAACGGGTTGGTTCTGGGCTACCTGATGTACCGCTCGGGTCTGGTGCCTCGCCGCATGGCGATGCTGGGCCTGGTCGGCGGCCCGATGTTGATCGCCTCGTTCGTGCTGATCCTGTTCGGGGTCTACGAAAACAGCTCCGGGTTCGCATTCCTGCTGGCGGCTCCCGAGATCGCCTGGGAAATGTCGCTCGGGGTCTACGCAGCCTGGAAGGGCTTCAGGCCGAGCCCGATCACGAAGTCGGCGAACGGCCGCACGGATGCGCCGGGTCGAAAGATGGCCGTCGCATAACCAACGCGGCATAGAGGCGCCCCTGCTACGGCGGGGGCGTCGCCGCGTGCGGTTTCTGCGCCTGCGAGCCGGCGAATGTAATAGGTTCTTTTCGCCGATTATTCGTGTGGCGGAATTGAGCACCTATGGCAAAGAACGTTCGTCTCGGCATCATCCGGGCCCGGCACGACACCACGGTCCCGGTCATCCCCGACCAGGCCTGTATCTCGATGCTCATGACCGGCGACCGCTCCGTGTTCAGGTACTGGATCAACACCACCCGGAACCACCTCGACTTCGTCGACTCGCCGATGTTCCCGTGGGTCGACGTGACGATCGGAGCGGACACCGGGCGGGTCGCCCAGGCGACGGCGGCGGTCGACGCCCTACGCGCCGCCTTCCCCGATCCCCCGCCTCTGGCCGGGCTCGACGGGCTCATCATCCTCACCCACCCGGGGAACCGCACGATGCCGAACCCGATGGCAGGGCAGCCCGGGCAGCCGGCCACAGTGACCGCCTCGTTCGACGGGGGCTCGGCCACCGTCGCCGGGCTGCCGGTTGCGGTCCTCCCGGTGATGTCGAGCAACCACACCTTCATGAGCCACGAGGTCGGGCATGTGCTGGGTTTCGAGCACAGTTACGGGCTCGATAACAACGGCACGGACTGGAACCCGAACGACGCCAACATCATCGTCGGGCCGGAGTACGGGTCTCCCTACGACATGATGTCCGCCATGTCGTTCGGCAGCCGCTGGCTCGGCACCGGGCCCTTCTACTCGGCCTCGCCGACCTTCGTGGGACCCACCGTTGCCGGCTGGCCTTTTCCCGGCGCCTTCACGATGGGACCGCACGTCGCCCGGGCGACCCTTCACGTGGAGATGCCGGAGGCGCTGGCCGGCCGGGTGATCGAATCCCCCTTCCCGCAGGCCGGCGGAACCGTCACCGCCCGGATCGTCCCGGCGTCGGCGGCCCGTGGCAACTGCCTTCTGATCCTCCACCCCCCGGGCGAACCGGCAACCGGCGCCGGCCGGGTGTACGTGGAGTACCGGACGATCGTCGGGTGGGATGCCGGCCTTGACCCACTAGGGCCGGACCTGGCACGGGACGGCGTGGTCGTGCACACGCTCGTCGACGTGCCCAACGTGGCGCCCCGGGCCTGGTACCGCGGGGCGATCCCGACGGTTTCGGTCGACCGGGACCTGGCCGTCGCTTCCACTCCGCTCGTCGTCCGCGCCACGGCCGTCTCCGACGACGGGGTGGACCTGTCGATCACAACCGGGATCGGTCGGCGCGTCGAGATCGTTCGGGGAATCCACTCCGACGACTTCGTCGGCGTCATCGGCGA
>DASTUJ010000091.1 GCA_035759705.1 Actinomycetota bacterium
CGACATCCGCAACGTGATCAAGTTGGGACGGGTAATCCCGGCCAGGTTGGAGGCGGCCCTGATCGAGCGGGACCAGTGCTGCGTGGTCCCCGGATGCGGGGAGAGGCACGGCCTGGAGATCGACCACATCGTCCCGGTCCACCGGGGCGGGCCGACCGCCCTGTACAACCTGGGCCGGATGTGCGGGTGGCACCACTACCTAAAGACCCACCAGGGGTACGTCCTGGGACGAAGACTCGGCCACTGGTTGTGGGACGGGCCGTATGCCGTACAGATAACCCTTGAGGAGTTGCGGGGCGAACTTTGCCCCATTGGCTGACCGCCCATGCGACGGCGGCCCGGGTTGCCGGTGGCTTTGCCTCCCGGCAGTCCGGCACGCCAGTGCCTGGCCCTACAGGTACCCCCGCGCTCCGGCACTCCGGCGGCCCGGCAGCCCGCACTCCGGCACCCGGCGGCCTCCAGCCCGGTCGGCCAGCAACCCGGCGGTCCGCACTCCGGCACCCGGCGGCCTCCAGCCCGTCGGCCAGCAGCCCGGCAGTCCGGCAGTCCGGCACCCGGCAGTCCGGCACCCGGCAGTCCGGTGTCCGGCACTCCGGCAGCCCGGAGACAGGGCGGCCCGGCGGTAACCAAAATCGTTGCTGTTTAGGTAACCGGCAGGTCCGTGAACCCCACCCCGGTGCAGCCCGCCGCTTCGATCGACCGGCGCACCTCGCTGCTGACCACCACGCGCTGGTCGCCCTCCGAGAAGACGAAGACCGATGCTCCGTCCAGCTTGCCGGCGTCCAGCACCGGCTTGACCACAAAGTCGGCCCGGGCAATCTCCGACGCTCCTCGGTCCAGCACGTCCAGCACCTCGGTCGGGTGCAGGACCCAGTACTCGGAGGTGGTTTGTGACTCGTTGTCGGTAACCGATACCGCCAGCCACTCGATCCCGGCGCCCGGGGCCGCTTCTTCGATGGCAGCCCGAAGCCTTTTGGAGATAAGCCTCATGCCCACGTTGCTCGGCAGGTAGTCGGTCATCTTCCCGGCGTAGACCAACATCTGCGGCGGCACCCAGTTTTCAACCGGCGTCGTCGCCGCCAGGATGTCGTCCAGCGCGGGGTCGTCCCTGCCGAGGGCCACTCCGGCCCAATCCTCGTCGAGCATCTCGAGCAGGTAGAACCCGGACACTATTCCCCTTCGTCCGGTGCGGCGCCGTTGACCTCGGGGTGGAACGCGGCAACGAAGTCCCCGAACTTGCCCAGGACCGACCTCGGCCCCTTGACCGTCAGGCGCCAGCCGTCCTCGCCCCCCGACTCCTCCATGACCTCGCCGAGCTCGTGCATCTGGCTGCGGACGTCGCCCCGGTCGAAGGGGACCACATAGTCCGCTACGGACTGAGAGGCGCTCAGCGCGGTCGAAATCGCCTCCAGCAGCTCCTGGAGACCCTCTCCCTTCAGCGCAGAGATGAACAGCGCATCGGGGAACTGGTTCTTGATGCGCTCCCGGGCCTCGGCGTCCAGCTTGTCCGCCTGGTTCATAGCCAGCAGGCGCGGGATGTTTCCGGCGCCGATCTGGCCGAGCACCTGGTTGACCGCCTCGATGTGGTCGTTGGGGTCCGGCTGCGAAGCGTCGATCACGTGCAGCAGCAGGTCGGCGTGGATGGTCTGCTCCAGCGTCGACTTGAAGGCCTCGACCAGCTGGTGGGGCAGCTTCTTCACGAAACCGACGGTGTCGGTCAGGACCACCGGGCGGCCGTCGGGCAGCTCGAGCTTCCGGGAGACCGGGTCCAGTGTGGAGAAGAGTTTGTTCTGGACCAGGACCCCGGCGTCGGTGAACGCGTTCAGCAGGGTCGACTTTCCGGCGTTCGTGTAGCCGACGAGGCTGATCGAAGGCAGCCCCGTTCGCTCCCGCTGGCGGTTCTTGACCTGGCGGGTGCGCTCGACCTCCTTCAGCTCCTCCTTGACCTTCTTGAGGCGCCGGGCGATGGCCCTGCGGTCGATCTCCAGCTTGGTCTCGCCGGGCCCCCTGGTGCCCAGGCTGGGGCCGGACGCTCCCCCGCCGCCGGAACCACCGATCCGGCTCATGACCTCACCCCAACCACGCAGCCGGGGGACCATGTAGTTGATCTGCGCCAGCTCTACCTGGAGCTTGCCCTCGGCGGAGTGGGCGTGCTGGGCGAAGACATCGAGGATCAGCCCGGTGCGGTCGATGATCTTGAGGGCGTCGGGCGCCAGCGGGTTGACCCCGGCCACATCCTCGAGGTTCCTGCCCTGCGACGGGGCGAGCTCGTCGTCAAAAACGATCGCCGTGGCCTTCAGCTTGCGGGCCTGCTCCACGATCTCCATCGCCTTGCCCTTGCCGACGTAGGTCGCCGGGTCCGGGGTCGGGCGCGCCTGGATGAACCGGTCGACGATCTCCGCGCCGGCGGTGGCGGCGAGCTGCGCCAGCTCGTCGAGCGACTCGTTGCCCTCGTCCATCTGCGCCTGGGAGCGGACCACGCCCACCAGGACGACACGTTCGGTCGGGGCTTCGGTAACTGCCATCAGCTGTCTTTCGGAGCCTTCAGCTCGTTGGTCATTGCCTTCAACACTCGTTCCATGCCTTCGTCGACGCGGTCATCTGCCAGCGTAAGGGAGAACCGGACAAAGCCCTCGCCGTTGGCGCCGTAGCCCGAGCCGGGGGCCACGATCACGCCCGCCTCGTCCAGCAGCAGCTGGCAAAAGCTCACCGAGGTGTGCCCCTCGGGGACCGGAACCCAAACATAGATGGCGCCCTTGGGGGCCCTCACGGGGATCCCGCCGTCGTTCAGGGCGCCGACGACTACGTCGCGGCGGCGCTTGTAGACCGCGATGTTCTCCTCGATGCAGTCCTGCGGCCCGTCCAGGGCCGCAATGCCTGCCCGCTGGAGGGCGTTGAAGATGCCCGAGTCGATGTTGGTCTTGACCCGGCCGATGGCCTCGATGGCCTCGGCCGACCCGACCGCCCAGCCGATGCGCCAGCCGGTCATGTTGTAGGTCTTGGACAGTGAGCCGAACTCGACGGCGGTGTCGAGGGCGCCCGGCGCCTGCAGGACGCTGGGGGCCACGTACCCGTCGTAGGTCAGCTCGACGTAGGCGGCGTCGTGGGCCAGCAACAGGTCGTTGCGGGTGGAGAACCGCACCGCTTCCGCCAGGAACTCCGGGGTGCAGACCGCGGAGGTCGGGTTGGACGGGAAGTTCAGCCACAGGACCTTCGACGCCTGCACGGCGAGCTCGGGGATCCGGTCGAGCTGCGGCACGAAGTCGTGCTCGGCGGACAGGGGCACCGAGATCGTCCCGCCGCCGGCCAGCATGGTGGCGGTCTGGTAGACCGGGTAGCCGGGATCCTGGATCAGCACCATGTCCCCCGGGTCGACGAACGCGGTCCCCAGGTGGGCGATGCCCTCCTTGGACCCGATCAGCGGCAGCACCTGGGTTTTGGGGTCCAGCGTCACGCCGAACCGGCGGTCGTAGTAGCGGGCGATCGCCTCCCGCAGCTCCGGCATGCCGTAGTACGACGGGTACTGGTGGGTCGCCGGGTCGGCCATCGCCTTCTGGCCGGCCTCCACGATGTGGGCCGGGGTTGGGCGGTCGGGGTCCCCGATGCCGAACGAGATGACGTCGACCCCCTTTGCCTTGGCGGCCGAGACCTTCTTGTCCAGCTCGGCGAACAGGTACGGCGGCAGTGCAGAGATCCTGCGGGCACTTCTCAAGCGGTCCTCCCATCAAAAACGTGAACTGCCGGGCCGGTCATGAACAGGCGGCCGTCCGGCTCTCTGGTGATAAACAGATCCCCTCCCGGGGTGCGCACCGTGGCCTTGCGCAGGCCGCTGGCGACCAGGCAGGCGCTGGACCCGGTCCCGGAGGACTGGGTGACCCCCACGCCCCGCTCCCAGAAGCGGGCGTGGATGACGTCGCCCTCGACCTTGGCGAACTCGACGTTCGTGCGGTTCGGAAAGGCCGGGTCGTTCTCCACCAGCGGGCCGAGTGTGGTGACCGGCGCGGCGTCGATGTCGTCGACAAAGGTCGTGGCGTGCGGGTTGCCGGTGGTCGTTCGCTTCCAAGTCCACCCGTAGAGCTCGATGTCGTCCTCTTCCACCGGAATCCCCATGTCGGCACGGACCGAAGTGACGACTCCGTCCTCGACCGTGAGGTCCAGCACCTTGACCTGGCCCCCGGCCTCGACCGTCACCCTGGTGTCGTTGTGGTGCCCCCGGTCGTAGAGGAACTTGCCGACGCAGCGCAGGCCGTTTCCCGAGACCTCGGCGACCCCGCCGTCGGCGTTGTAGAGCAGGAAGCTGAAGTCGGCCAGATCGGAGGGCCCGATGACGATCACGCCGTCGCCCCCGACGCCGAGGTTGCGGTCGCACATCGTTATCGCGGTCCCGGCGTCCATCACCTGCTCGTACACCAGGATGAAGTCGTTGCCCAGCCCGTGGTACTTCGAGAACTCAATCGTCAATTTGAAAGTCCACCTTGTCGTTCGTGAGGTACTCGGCCGCTGCGTCGGGGTCCTCGAACCAGTTGATCCGGGGATCGGCCCGGAACCACCGGAGCTGCCTCCGCGCAAACTTGCGGGTCCGCTGCTTGGTTTCTTCGACGGCCTGGCCGAGAGTGAGCCGGCCGTCGAGATGGTCGAGTATCTGAGCATATCCGAGCGCCTGCAGTGAGGTGGTCGAGAACTGGACGCCGGCCGCCTTCAGCGCCACCACCTCCTCCACCCAGCCCCGGGCGATCAGAGAGTCCACCCGGTCGTCGATCCGTCTGCTGAGCTCCTCCAGCGGAAGCGTGAGCCCGGCCGCCCGGAGGTCGTAAACCGACTCGCGGTCGTCCCACGCCACCCGGTAGGAGGAGAACGGCCGGCCGGTGATATCGATGACCTCGAGGGCCCGGATCGTCCGGCGGACGTTGGCCGGGTGCATCCGCTCGGCAGCCTCGGGGTCGAGGCTCTCCAGGCGGCGAAACATCTCGTAGCCGCCGAACTCGTATGCCTCGGCCTCCAGGCGGGAGCGGACCTCGGCATCGGTAGGCGGGAACTCCAGGGGGTCGACGATAGCCCGGAAGTACAGCCCGGACCCGCCGACCAGCAGTGGAACCTTGCCCCGGCTGAAGATGCCCTCGACCGCAGCCCGGCCCGCCTCCTGAAATTGGGCGACGGTCGGGATCTCGCCGGGATCGTTGATGTCGAGGAGGTGGTGCCGGACCAGCGCTCGGTCCTCGACGGTGGGCTTGTCGGTGCCTATGTCCATGCCGCGGTAGATCGCCGCCGAGTCGACAGAGACGATCTCGCCTCCGATCTGGTTTGCCAGCCGCATCGCCAGGGAGCTCTTGCCGGCGGCGGTGGGCCCGACGATGGCGAGGACCCTGGGCGGAGTGCTAGACGAGCCGTCCCTCCATGTGGCTGGGAGAGGCGCCGGTAATCATGAGGGTCCGGAACTCGCCCTGGCCGGGAATGGGCGGGGCGGCCGCCACCGCCGACGAAACTCCGATCGCCTGATTTAGACGGCTCAGGGCGGTGGTCAGTTGGCTGAGCTCGCCGGCCTTCGGCGCCGTAACCCCGGCGCCCACCAGCTCGCGGTCGGTGAAGTGGACCAGCTTGTTCGTCCGGGTCCGGCCGGTCAGTTTGTCGGGGTTCTTCTTCGAGGGACCTTCGACCAGCACCTCCACGATCTCCCCGACGTGCGCCTCGTTCCGCTCGAGCGAGATCCGGTGCTGGGCCTCCGCCAGGCGGTTGAAGCGTTCGGTGACCACGTCGTGCGGGACCTGGTCCTCCATCGTTGCCGCCACCGTGCCCGGGCGGGGCGAGTACTGGAAGGTGAACGCAGAGTCGTACCGGACCTCCTCCACCAGGCTGAGGGTCTGTGCGAAGTCCTCCTCGGTCTCGCCCGGGAAGCCGACGATGATGTCTGTGGTCAGCGCCAGGCCGGGGATGATCTCGCGGGCCATCGCCACCTTGTCCAGGTACTTCTCCCTGGAGTAGGACCGCTTCATCAGCTTCAGCACCCGGGTGGAGCCGGACTGCAGCGGCAGGTGCAGATGCTCGCAGACGACCGACGACTCGGCCATCGCCCGGGCGACCGGCTCCCGGAAGTCCTTGGGGTGCGGGGAGGTGTAGCGGACCCGCTTGAGACCCTCGACGCCGTCCAGGGCCAGCAGCAGGTCGGCGAACCTCGGGGTGGAGTAGATGTCCCGTCCGTAGGAGTTCACGTTCTGGCCGAGCAGCGTGATCTCGATCACCCCGTCGGCGCACAGCTCCTTTACTTCGCCCAGGATGTCGCCGATGCGGCGGGAGTCCTCGTGGCCCCGAACCGAGGGGACTATGCAGAACGTGCAGGCGTTGTTGCAGCCGTACTGGATGGCCACCCAGGCGTGGAACTTGTTGTCCCGCCGGGCCGGCAGGGCGGAAGGGAAGACGTTCAAGGTCTCGGAGAACTCGACGACCGGGATTCCCTGCTCCTCGACCCGCTGCAGCAGCGCCGGCAGCGCCTCGATGTTGCGGGTGCCCATCACCACGTCGACCCAGGGCGCCCTGCGGACGATCGTCTCCCGGTCCTTCTCGGCCAGGCACCCCCCGACAACCACCTTGAGATCCGGGTTCACGTCCTTGACCGCCTTGATGTGGCCCAGGTTCCCGTAGAGCCGGTTGTCGGCGTTCTCACGGATCGCGCAGGTGTTGAAGACGGCGACATCGGCCAGGTCGGGGCTGGCCACCTTGCGGTAGCCCTGCACCTCCAGGAGGCCGGCCAGGCGCTCGGAGTCGTGTTCGTTCATCTGGCAGCCGAAGGTGCGGATCCAGTAGGTCTTCGATTTGTTCACGGACCAAGGTTACAGCGCAAAACAAAGGGACCGCCCGAAGGCGGTCCCCTGTCATTGCAGGTCCCTACTTGGCGAACTCGATCGCCCGGTGCTCCCGGATGACCATGACCTTGATCTGGCCGGGGTACTGCAGCTCCTCTTCGATCTTCTTGGCGATGTCCCGGGCCAGCACTTCGGCCTGGAGGTCGTCGATGCGGTTGGGGTTGACCATGACACGGACCTCACGTCCCGCCTGCATGGCGTAACACTTCTCCACGCCCGGGAACGACTCGGCCAGCGCTTCGAGGCGCTCCAGCCGTTTGACGTAGGTTTCCAGGGTTTCCCGCCGTGCTCCCGGTCGGGCACTGGAGATGGCGTCGGCCGTCTGGGTGATGACCGCCTCCACCGTCCGCTGCTCGACCTCCTGGTGGTGCGCCTCGATGGCGTGGACCACTGCAGGAGCCTCCTTCAACCTTCGGGCGAGCTCGGCACCGATGAGGGCGTGCGACCCCTCCACCTCGTGGGTGATGGCCTTGCCGATGTCGTGCAGCAGAGTGCAGCGCTTGGCCAGCTGGATGTCGGTGCCCAGCTCGGCGGCGATCACGCCGGCGATGTGGGATGCCTCCACCAGGTGCTTCAACACGTTCTGACCGTAGCTCGTCCGGTAGTTCAGCCGGCCGAGGACCTTGAGCATCTCCGGGTGCAGGTCGCTGATGCCGGCCTCCATCGCCGCCCACTCCCCCGCCTCCCGGATGGAGCGCTCGACCTCACCCTTCGACTTCTCGTACATCTCCTCGATGCGGGCCGGCTGGATGCGCCCGTCGCCGACGAGCTTTTCCAGGGTCAGCTTCGCCACCTCGCGGCGGATCGGGTCGAAGCAGGAAAGCACCACCGACTCCGGGGTGTCGTCGATGAGAAGGCTGGTGCCGGTGACCGACTCGAAGGCCCTGATGTTGCGGCCCTCACGGCCGATGATCCGGCCCTTCATCTCGTCGTTCGGGAGGGTGACCACCGAGATCGAGTTCTCGGAGGTCTCCTCACTTGCGACGCGTTGGATGGCGATGGCCACGATCTTGCGAGCCCGCCGGTCCGCCTCCTCCCGGGCCCGGGCCTCGACATCCCGGACGAGGGTCATGGCGTCCCGCTTGGCCTGGTTCTCGATCTGGGCGATGACCAGCTCTTTGGCCTGCTGTGCCGACATGCCCGCCAGGCGTTCCAGCTCCTGGCGCTGCCGGACCGAAAGCTCTTCGAGCTTGTGCTTCTGCGCCTCAATCTGCGCTTCCTTTTCGGCAAGCGTTAGCTCTTTGCCCTCCAGCCGCTGGGCGGTCTGGTCGAGCATCTCCTCCTTCTGGAGGATGCGTGATTCTTTTCGTTGGACATCGATTGAACGTTCTTTGACTTGTAGTTCAGCTTCTTGCCGGATGCGGGCAGCTTCTTCTTTGGCGGCCACCAGCGCTTCGCGCCTGATCCCTTCGGCTTCTTCTTCAGCTTCATGAAGGCGGTCACGGGCACGAGCTTGCGCCGAAACGGCGCTGCGGCTTGCCGCCTGCTTGTAGAGGACAAATCCAATACCAACTCCGACAAGAAGGCCTATCAGTCCGAGCAGTGCTTCGTTCATTAGGCCTCCTCAACACAAAAAAACCGAGCGACGCTCGGCCGGGAAGAGGTTTGGTATGGGGCTTATAGGGCCAACAACAACACGGTTCGAAGCTACGGGCCCTTAATAATCAACCTCTCAAAACCCCATATTTTTGTCTGACAGCGGACATTGGTTGTAAATCG
>DASTUJ010000092.1 GCA_035759705.1 Actinomycetota bacterium
TCACGGTCTGCGAGATCGCTTTCAACCGCCTGGACGGAATGAAGTTCCGGCACTCGGTGCGCCTGGTCCGGTGGCGGCCCGACCTCGAGCCGTCGGAGTGCACCTACGAGCAGCTCAGGCGCTTCGGGGGCGGGCCGGCCGAACCCTAATAGAGGGGCTTACCCGGCCGGTGATTCCGAAGGTGCGGGCGAAGCAGCCGGGTCCAGGATCTCGAAGGTGGAGATGATCTCGTCGAAGGTCGCGGCGTACTTCTCGTAGGCGGTGGCGGGGAGCACCTGGAACACCAGCGTGTAGAGCTTCTCGCCGCCCAGCATGAAGAAGTGGGAGTGGACCCCCTCCTCCTCACCTCCGGCGTTGTTGAAGGTGTAGAGGTACCACCACCCGTGAACCCCGTTGATCTTGACCCGCTGGCGCTGGATGACGTCGCGGACGTTCTCGCCGCTGTCGATGTACCGGTCGAACTGCGCCTGAAGCTCGGCGACCACGTTGTCCGGTGTGTCGTCGTTCACCACCACGGGCTGGGGAAGCGGGCTGACCCGCAGCCTCAGGTTGTTCTGGGTTGCCTCGTCGCCGACCACCATCCGGATCTGGGGGTCCGCCTGCTCCTGCTCGAGGAAGATCCAGTCGCCGGGGAGGTCGATGGCAAAGCCGTCGTCCCGGTCCTCGATGGGCACCATCTCATCCGAGGGGTCCTCTGCCGCAGGCGCCGGGTCGTCCCGGTTCGCCCAGAACAGCACAAACGCCGCAACCACAAGCACGACCAGCACGACCAGCACGACCAGCAGCCGTTTGCGGTCCGGCTTGCGGACCTTGTCTGCTGCGTTGGGAGCGTTGCCTGAAGGGACGTCGGTCTCGTTGGTTACCACTCAAGGCTCCTCTAGTTCTCGCTCGAATCGACTCCCGAGGGAGGGGCGAAGGACGGTCCCCACCGGGGACAGTTAGGCAGTCTAACCCCAATCCGGTAAAACTCTGACCGCTCCGGCGGCGTCCCGTGAGGGGTGCCGGCGGGGCTCAGCCCGGTATCAGGCGGGCCAGTTGGTCTGCTGCTGGGCGCTGCCGTAGCCGCTCAGCTGCCGCTGCTGCATCAGTTCCTCGAGCGGGCCCTGGGCAGCCCGCCGAGGCGGTGAGGAGAAGCCGTCCTCGTCGTCTCCGCCCTCCAGCCCGGTCAGGCCGGCCAGGCGGGCAACCTCGTCGATGTTGAGGCTCTCCTTCTCGATCAGCGCCTGGGCGACCGCACGAAGCCGGCGGTCGTTGTCCTGGATGATGGTGACGGCGGCCTGCTCCGCCCTCTTCAAGAGCTTGCGGACCTCCTGGTTGGAGGAGGCGTCGCCCTTGGAGAACGGGTCGCGGCCGTTGTCGCTGGCGGAGAACTCGTACTTGCCGGTCATCGCCCAGCGCTCGACCATCTGCCGGGCCAGGTTGGCCGCCTCGCGCAGGTCGTCCTCGGCCCGGGTGCTCGGCTCTCCGAAGGTGTGGATCTCCGCCGCCATGCCGGCCAGCAGCACCATCAGCTTTGCCATGAGCTCGCGGCGGGTCATGACCTCACGGTCCTCGCCGGATGACCAGATCGACTTCCCGCCGTCTCCGATGCGTCCGACGATCGAGATGCGGGATACGGGCTTGACGCCCCTGAGAAGAAGCGACAGGAGGGCGTGGCCGGCTTCGTGATAGGCGATCAGGCGCTTCTCGTCCTCGTCCATGACCCGTCCGCTGCGGGGGCCGGAGACTGCCCGGTCCAGCGCCTCCTCGACGTCGTCGTGCCCGATCTCGAGGCGCTGCTTGCGGGCGGCCAGGAAGGAGGCCTCGTTGATGATGTTGGCCAGCTCGGCCCCGGTCAGGCCGCCGGTGCGGGTGGCCACCGACCTCCAGTTGATCGCAGCCGAGTGGGGACGCTTGGAGGCGTGAAGACGAAGGATGTGCTCCCGGCCTACGACATCGGGCCCGGCGACGTGGATGCGGCGGTCGAAGCGGCCGGGGCGAAGCAGGGCCGGGTCGATCATCTCGGGACGGTTCGTTGCGCCGATCAGGACGACGCCCTTGGCGCTGGCGAATCCGTCCAGCTGGATGAGCAGCTCGTTCAAGGTGTGGTCGTACTCCCGCTCGCCCGGCGCCTCGGAGTTCCGGCGGCGGCCGACGGCGTCCAGCTCGTCGATGAACACAATGGACGGAGCGTTCTTCTTGGCTTCTTCGAACAGCTGGCGAACCCGCTGGGCCCCGACTCCGACGTAGACCTGCACGAAGCTGGCTGCCGAAACGAAGTAGAAGGGCACGCCGCCCTCACCGGCGAGGGCCTTGGCCAGCAGGGTCTTGCCGCTGCCCGACGGGCCGTACAACAGGATGCCCCTCGGCAGGGTCGCGCCCAGCGCATCGAAGCGTGACGGATTGGTCAGGTAGTCCTTGATCTCCCGCAGCTCCGCAACCACCTCGTCCAGGCCGGCGACGTCGCGAAACGTCACACCCGGGTCCTCAGGCGTGGACTCCGCCTTTTGCGCCGAGAAGGTGTTGATCTCCTTGAACCCCGCCATGGCCTTCTTATTGGAGAGGCGGACGGCAAAGTACGCCCCGGTGAGGATCAGGATGGAAGGAATCCAGAATGCGGGGCTGACAAGGGTCTCGATCACGGCTTCAGTTCCCTTTGCTCAAGGATGGGCGACAGATGGCCAGATGTGCGTCGCCCTATTTTAGGCGGTCACGGTTGAAGATCAATCATCTAACTCCTAACAGGCGCCAAAACAAAACCGGCCGGGGGAATCCCCCGGCCGGTTCTTGGCTCCATAGAGCTGGTGACTAGTTGACCCGCTTGCCCGTAGGTGCGGTGATCTTGTCGGTCAGGCCGTAGAGCAGGGGCAGTGCGCCGGCGATGACTCCGAGGGTGCGGTTGATCTGTCCTACCCCGGGGATGATCGGCTCGACGTGTCCGACGATGGTGGCAACCGTGGCCGAGCAGTCGGCCAGGTTGTTGTTGATGTT
>DASTUJ010000093.1 GCA_035759705.1 Actinomycetota bacterium
GCCTGCCGGACCGCCTCCTCCTGGAAGCTCTTCGTCCGGAATCGGCTTCCGACCGAGAGCATCAGCTGGGTTGCGCTTGGGTGGTCGACCCACGCGAGCATCCCGATCAGGGCCTTGCCCTGGGCGGCGCGGGTCCCGTAATACTCCTTGAGGTAGCGGGAGACCGCCGGTGCGGCCCGCTCGGCTGCGCACGCTGCGGCCACCGCCAGCAGGCCCTTGCTCCCGATGGCCGACCCGGCCACTGTCGACAGCCAGCGGGGCAGGATCGACTCCGTGATCTCCTCGACGGACTTTCCGACGTGCGGGGTCAATGCGTAGTACTGCGAGTGCTGGGAGATCGCCCGGTGCATCTGCTGGGCTTCGGCGACCGCCTGGCGGTGGGCCTCCTCGGGGTCGATCGGCCGGGTGTCCTCGTGGAGCCACGACTCCAGGACGAACTGGCCGAAGGCCTCCCGGTCCCGGGGCTCGAACAGCGAACAGTACTTGCGGAGGATGGCGTTCGGCTCCGGCGACTTCTGCCGGACCGCCTGGACCAGCATCCAGCGAAGAATGACCGGCTCCACCGGTTTCCCTGAGTCGGCCCATCGGACCTGCGGGATCGAGCTCCAACCGAACCAGTCCAGCTCTTTCGGAGCCGGCTTGGCCAGGGCTTTGGCAGCCTCTTCGGCCAGGCCGGAGAGGTTCAAGTAGTTGTCCACCGGCTGACCCAGAGCCTGAAGGGCGTCGAGCATTGCGCCCTTCGCCATGTCGTTCTTCTCCTTGGCGAGGGCCTTCTCGAGGACCGGGACGGCCGGTGCGTGGTTCAGCCGGGCCAACCACTCCGACGCAACGATCCGTACGGCAGCCTTGGGGTCCCCGAGCGCTGCGACCACCCGCTTTTCGTAGCCGGACACCCGGGTCAACGCCTCCTGGGCGCCGGGGCGGTCGGTCTTGCTGGAGCCGAGAGCCATGTCGAAGAGCGGTCCCACGAGAGCTTGCGGCACCTCGGGCAGGGTGGCGATCGCCTTCAGCGGACCGGTACGGTCGAACCAGTACTCGTCGGTCCCGTGGGTCATCGTCCGGATCACGACGTCCAGGTGGTTGGCGAAGAAGGGCCAGACCGCCTCGGCCTCCCAGTCGCCGGCCAGCGGCCGGTAGCGGTTGCAGTAGCCGAGCATGACCACCTCGGGCGGGACGCCGGCGGCGCGGTACATCTCGGAAAGCTCCAGCAGGGTCGGCCGGCCGGTCCTTTTGTGCATCTCGTTGAATGCCATGCCGGCGAACTGGCTGGGGCCGCCCATCTGGCGGTCCGCAGCCGCCAGCCCCAGGAACTCCAGAATCTTGAAGAGCATCACCGGCGTGACCTCGGGGTCGGCCGCCATCCCCATCAGGGAGGAGCCGGCGTAATGCAACCCGCCGGGCGTAGCGATGCCGTTGGCCTCGCCCGGGCGGCCGGTTTCGATGTACCGGAGCAAGGACCTCAAGTCGGCGTCGGTAGGCACGGCGACAAGATTCGGGCTGTAGCCGCGCCCGGAGGTTTTTGCCTGCTGCCGCTGGTATTCGTTCATGGCTTTGACCGACGACGTCACCTGGTTCCACAACGACTCCAACGCCGCATTGAATCGGGGCGTCAGCCGAACCGACCAGTCGATCTCGGGCACGGTGTAGCGGCCCTCGAGCCCGCCCCCGGCCGCCGGCGCCGATTCTTGAGTCCACTGTTCGGCCAGAGCCCGGACGCCGGCTGCCTTGTCGGCAGCAGCGGCCTTTCGGGCGACGGTCGAGAGTTCCGGGTCGGGCCTGCTTTGCCCAGAATCGAAAAGCAGCCGAAGGGCGTGCGCCCGTTCGTCCGGTTTGCCTTCCAAAGCGATCTGCTTCAGCGGAGCGTCGACCGAGTTCCCGGCCTTGTGAACCAGGCCCAGCGCCGCCGCCCTCACCTGTTTGCTCGACGAAACCGCCAGCGTCACCAGCTCGGGGGCCGAGAGGTGCAACACCTGCTCGCCCGCCCGTTCCAGCATCCACAGCACATGGAGCCGTTGGGGAACGCCGGGCGCCAGGAGAACGGGACGGACCTTTTCGATGTGGCGCACGACCGCCTCGCCGTAGTCCGGCAGGTCGGCGACCAGCTTCTGGCGGAAATGCGCGAAGTAGGTCGACTCAATAGGGGAGCCGAAGGAGGAGACGAGGACCGCCGCCGGATCCATCGCCGCAGCGACCAGCATCTCTTCGAGGCAGACGGCCGAGAAGTCGAAGTTCCGACCTGATCGGTAGTCGCCGAAATGCGATGCGGTGCCGCTGGCGTGAATCAGCAGGATCTCGGGCCAGTGGGCGCCGCCGGGCAGGTTCAGGGAGTACATCTCGCCGGCCTCGGAGGAGGATTCGAGAACCTGCACCCACCGCAGGCGTGCCGCGAGCGGCAAAAGCTCGAACCCCCGGTAGATGTTGAG